>JBGTGG010000279.1:0-1519 GCA_041746855.1 Cyclobacteriaceae bacterium
ATATCGGGTTCAGCAGCAATAAGGTTTAAAAATTTTGTCATGGCAAAAACCCCGTCTAGCATCCCCTCATCCATGTTCACATCGATGATTTGTGCGCCGCCTTCTACCTGATCACGGGCTACCGTAAGGGCTTCGTTATACTTCCCTTCTTTTATTAACCTAAGAAATTTACGCGAACCCGTAACATTGGTGCGTTCGCCCACATTTACAAAATTGGTTTCCGGAGTAAAAATCAAAGGCTCCAGGCCCGATAGTTTTAATTGCTTTGCAACTGATTCTTTCTTCATAATACTTTTTCAGCGATTTTTCTAGGTTGAAATTCTGAAGCCACTTCTGCAATTAGTTGGATATGTTCAGGCGTGGTGCCGCAGCAACCACCCACAATGTTGACCAAATTATCTTTTAAATACTCGCGTATAAGGGCTTGCATTTCTTCAGGTGTCTGGTCGTAGTGCCCAAATGCATTCGGCAAACCCGCATTGGGATAGGCAGAAGTATAAAAATTAGTTTCGTGTGAAAGTCGCTTCAAATAAGGCTTTAACTGGTCTGCACCCAAAGCACAATTAAAACCAACACTTAACAACGGAATGTGGGATATGGAAATTAAAAAAGCCTCCACCGTCTGCCCGGAAAGTGTTCTTCCGGAAGCATCTGTAATTGTTCCGGAAACCATAATGGGAATATCGATGTTGCGTTCTTCTTTTACTTCTTCAATGGCAAAAAGGGCTGCTTTTGCATTTAAAGTATCAAAAATAGTTTCCACCAAAAGCACATCACATCCTCCATCAATCAAGGCCTCAACTTGTTGCTTGTAGGCACTGCGCAAATCATCAAAAGTCACGGCACGATAACCGGGGTCGTTGACATCAGGGCTCATACTTGCCGTTCGGTTTGTGGGTCCAATAGAACCTGCAACAAAACGCGGCTTGTCTGTAAATTCGTCTGCCACCTCCCGTGCAATTTTAGCCGATTCATAATTGAGTTCGTATACCAGATCTTCGAGATGGTAGTCTGCCATCCCGATAGTAGTTCCAGAGAAAGTATTGGTTTCCACAATATCAGCTCCGGCCTGAAAATACAGTTTGTGCACTTGCTTTACGGCTTCGGGTTGGGTGATCGACAACAAATCGTTATTGCCTTTCAAAGAATGTGGAAAATCCTTGAATCTGTCACCGCGAAAATCTTCTTCCGAAAAATTATTGCGTTGCAGCATGGTTCCCATGGCACCGTCAAGTACAAGGATGCGTTTTTTTATTTCATTTTCAATTGTTGACATATATAATTAATTTTCCTGCTAAAGGATGCTTATTAATAAATATATGTTATCGGGAAAGGGTGGAAAGGAATTTCTCGGGGTTATCTTTTCCCGATAAAATCGGGATAGAATGTAGCACCTTCTACCATGTAGGGTTGCTAAGCTTTCAAAGGGTCTATTCCCTCCAGCTTTCGTGATAACATTGCAATACGTTAGTGAACTTTCTGAATACAAATATACAGGCAGAAAAATTTAATATCCAAA
>JBGTGG010000280.1:0-5594 GCA_041746855.1 Cyclobacteriaceae bacterium
GATCAATCATTCCAGTCGAACGAAAGTTGCCACATGCTATTCCGATTCTTCCGGCAAAAGACCAGAGCCGTTGGTCAGCATTTGGGAACCCGCTTCGTTCGCGCTTTTAGAGACCTTTATAAAAAATGGAGGGGTAAGCCCCCGCAATTTTCTGGAAAGTAACAACATCAAAATGATTGGTTCAAAAAATCCTGATGCATTGTTAAACATCAATTCAAAAGAAGAGTTTAAAAGGTTTCAAAAGCGAAATCAAAAATCATAAAGAACGGTGAGTTCAACCCTTCTATTCCGGGTACGACCTTCTTCCGTTTCATTCGTTGCAACAGGTTGCTCTTCTCCCATTCCCTTTGCTGAAATCCTAGTAGAAGAAATTCCTTTACTTACCAGATAATCTTTTAATTCCTCGGCCCTTGCCAACGACAACTGTTTATTAAACCTTTCTGATCCAACATCATCAGTATGTCCAATCAATTTTACTTTTAGAAATTCGTTTTCTTCCAGCGCAACCGCCAAATCATCCAGGTATTTTTTTGATTCCTGATCAAGTGCGGTACTATTAAAATCAAAATTAATATGAAGGTCAATTTTTTTTAATACCAGCGGCTCATGGCGAACATCACCAACACTTACTTCCGCTAATACAGAATCCTGTTTCATTTTCAACTCTACCTGAATACTCAGGGATTCTTTCTTTGGAACAACATTTTCCTTAACGGGTCTTTTGCCCGTTTGAACAGCGTCTTTTTCTACACCATTTGCTTTTACTGTTTCCTTTTTAGATTCCTCTTTTTTTGCTCGCTCTCGTTCGGTTCTTTTCTTAATCCGCTCGCGTGCGCTTACCAATTTTTTAAATCGAATTCCTATTTCAAAAGCTCCTTCATTTCCTACATTTCGTTTAGCGGCAGGTACATCATAACTCACGCCAATGCTATACTTATCGCGGTGTAATTGGAGACCCAAAATCACTGATCGACCCACCACATATTTGGTAAGGATGTCAAGCTTGCCTGCTAATTGATTGGGTACTGATCGGATTTCATATCCCCACCGGGCGCCAACATTGATGACATTGTTGGCAGCATTATGCGTGTATAAAAATTCCGGAAGGATAGAAAAATTGCCTTCTTTGAAAACCTGAAGTCCGCCCATCAACACAAGCGTTGAGTGAAGCTTACTCGAACCGTCAAGAAAAGAATCTTCAGGTCTATTAAAATCATAAAATGAAATTCCCCAATAGGCTACTGTGTTTTCCCAGCGATCAACTTGCTGCCAATACAAACCAAAACTCCCTGTAAAATAATTAACCCTGTATTGTTCGACATCTTCTCCAATCCCTATCGATCCATCAAAGCCACGATCAGGAATATATTGAGATCCTGTAAACAATCCATCTGTGTTGACCCGTTGGTGCTGATAAAGTCCTCTTGCACCGAGTGTCAACGTTTGGTATCGCGACAGGAAAATATTGACCGCATAGGATAGCGAAATTTCTTGTGTTGTAAAGATTCCACCCACTCCGGAACGGTCATCCAAAAAGGAGACGCCAACACCCGACCAACGTTGCCCACGTCTGGTGAGCAACGGATAAGAACCAGATAATGCAGTACTATTAATATTAAAATCACCTCCTGTTGATTGATTCCGATAATCAAAATTCAATTGAGCAAAGTTGGACGCTGCTACCAAGGCCGGATTTACCCGTTGCTCGGTAAAATTATATTGGCTAAACTGAAATTGCTGCGCCCAACTTATACCCGATAGCAGAATAAAGCAAACTGTAACTAAAAATCGATTCATAGTATATTATCGCATCAGTACTACAGACCCCGATGTCTTTCCATTTAACAATAATTTTGCTCCGTTACTATAACTTCCTTCAACTTTCCAATAATAAACGCCATTGGGTTGTTCAACTCCGGATTTTGTTCCATCCCAGCCAGCTGATAATGGATCAGATGTTTCAAAAACAGCATTGCCTTCCCGATTATAGATTTTAAGATTAAATCCATTTGCAGTCGTTAATCCATAAACCTTTAGATGGTCATTATTACCATCCTGATTGGGCGTAAACAAAGAGGGAATAAAAGCAGTCTGCTCAACTTTTACCAAAACTTTTTTCGAAACAGTACATCCCAAACTATCACCAACTAAAACTTCATATTCAGTTGTTATGGGAGGTGTTGCCACTGGATTACTGATTTGCGAATTGGAAAGATTGGTTGATGGCGACCAGCTATACGTTTCTCCTCCGGAAGCTTCAAGTTGTACACTTGATCCTTTCATGATTTGAAATACTTCGCCATTTACGGATACTTCCGGAATACTGATCTTCACTTCCGTTTTTCGAATCTCAATACAACCCGGTTTGTTCAGCAAATATGCTTGCAGAGTATCTGGTTCTGTAACTTTGAAATCAATAGAAGTAGCGTTCGAAATGAAACCGAGCAGCGGACTACTCCATACCACAGAGTCCCATGTATTCTCTACGGAAAATGAAACCACATCATCAAGGCAAGCATATTTCGTGGTAAAGGTTTCTCGAACCAAGCTATCGGAAACATCAACTTTAAACACCTGGACAAAACCACATAGCGAATCACGATCGAAATAAAACAATGTATCCGACTTCTCTGCCACGAAGGACAAATCCTTGGATGTACCCAAGTATCCATCTGCAAAAGAAAACCAAAGTACCTCCCGAGAAGTCTCAATCGCCACCTCTTCATCATTACAAAAGGTCATATCCGTGTACGCTACTGCAACCTCACATGGCACCCCGCCACCGCTTCCACCTCCTAATTTGCCTTTGCACGTAAATTCACCCACATGGAAACTATTGTCAATGGATTGAATACTATACTCCATCTCTTGATTCGGTAATTTCAGCAATGAATAATTTGCAGGTCCACTGTTTCCATGACTGACTGTTAATCGCTTATTTATTTCTAAGTCAAATTCCCCCATTAATACGTGTGAAGCTGTACTCCAAATGGCGATGTCATATGTTATAGAAAGTGCATTGGTGTGATCATCAGCACTCTTATTCCAGTAAATAAATTGCCGATCATAAACGGGAGTATTAACACTAAAGGTACTCGCCCCGGGAGGCCTGTTTATTGTAGTTGTGGTGTTTGTAAAAATTCTAAGATTCTGCTTTTCTTTCCGTGTAATTTGCAGAACATCTAAATCGCCATCTTTTTCTAAATCACCAAAGCGTTGATGCTTCAAACCCTCATGAGAAAGCTCTTCTGAAGTGGAAGAACTTTGTTGAATAATATTAATGGTATCACTTAGTAAGAAGCCCAGCAAACTATTGTCTACAATCCCATCAATATCAATATCCGCAACAAACAAACATGGTTTATCAAGTTGCACTGAGATTTCACTAACGGTAAATGCATCCTCTATATTTAATGCGCGATAGGTTTTGTATATACCATTGTCATTCTCACCTCCGATAAGCAAATCAAAAAAACCGTCATTCGTAATATCAGCGACTTCAATTGTTCCATTAACTGCATTGGGAAAAACAAACGTATTTTTAAAGTTGAAATTTCCGTCCGTATACTGAATTGCCAAATACGAAGATCCGTTGGCGTCAATTCCGCTCACCACGATATCGGGAAAAATATCTCCATTAAAATCAAACACTTGTATGTCTGTGGCTTTTACTTTTAAACTGTCATTGACAATCTGCCAGTTATTATTCGTGTATCTGTAAAAGTTTAAAAAAGGCCCCTGCGCATTCTCACCACTTAAAATTAATTCCTTTTTACCATCGCTATTAAAATCAGAAAATCGCATTGCACTGCCCTGGACTTCCAAACCAAGTGGTATTTCTTGAAATTCAAATCCTCCTAAGTTTGTTAAAATGGAGGTTAAAGGAAGGGTTGATTTTAATCCGGAAACTGCAACATCCATTTTGTTGTCGCCATCATAATCAACTAGCAAATAAATCGCTTCAGAAAATCCAGTATGCTGTGCTTTAACAAAAGAAAATCCGGCAACCGTATCGTTTTTATAGGTTAAAAAATATTGGCCATTAGCATTTTCAGCAATTATCAAAATATCCAACAACCCATCATTGTCCAGATCGACCCACTCGGATTGGATAACCGAAACTGTATCGGGCAATTCAATTGTTTGCGTCTCAACAAAACGTTGTGCCAAAAGGACATTACTTGCAAACACAAAGAAAAAAACAAGCTGAATTGACTTATTCATGGTTTGAGCTTTTTAGTTTAAACGACAACGGCAAAGAGATTTTACTTTCCATTGGGATTCCATTAAGTGTTGCAGGGTTCCAATTCGGCATACTTTCAATGATTCGGATCACTTCTACATCGAATGCTTTCCCCAAAGAATTCTCTATCCTTATATTTTTTGGCTTTCCATCTTTGCCAATGGTGCAATGCGCAGTCACCGTTCCCTGAATAGAATCCGCAATTGCTTCTTCAGGATAAATCAATTCCCTTTCAAAGTAGGTGTACAAATTCGCGTACCCCTCAACCGGTGCCGATTGTATATAAACCGGTTCTTTTTCGTCCTTAATGGTCACTTCCGGCTGTGTGACAATCGTCTTTTTCGTAGAAGGTGTAATTAATTTTTCTTCAGCTTTCTCAATGGTTGGCATATTGTTATCAGCTGAGTCCACAACGATTACCGCTTCCACGGGAGATTTTACCGTTTCATTGATTGACGTTTGGCGTTGTAATGTGGATACTTCTTCTCTGAAAGAATTTATCCACCAGAAAATAGCCGCAACCATTACCACGCAGGAGATCCCTCCAACTGCATATTGTATTTTTCTTTTTCTTATTAATGCCGCCCGATTAACCAGTAACTGATCAAAGTCCATAAACTTTTCAAGCTCGGCATCCGAAACATCCGGTTTTTCATACATAACCTTTAGCTTATTTTCCATGTTTTTATCAAATCTTAAAGTGTCATGAATTCTTGAAAGTATTTTTTCATTTTTCCAAGAATTCGATACGTTCTTACTTTTGCATAATTCTCTGTGATCCCTAGTATATTTGCGACTTCTAAAAAGGGCCGGTTTTCAAGAAAGCGCAATTCGATCAATTGCAATTCATCGTACTTTAATTTTTCCAACACTTTTGGTAACATCAATTTTACATCCTCCAACGGATCGTATTCCATTATTTCCTCGTACAATTTTTCTGAGTGTTGCTCATCCAACACCACCACACGTGACCTTTTTGTCTTTCGAAAAAAATCATTGCATTCGTTCACTGCAATTCGGTATAGCCATGCTGAAAAAGGTAACCCTCTTGCCTGATATTTACTCAAATTGGTAAGCGCTTTCAAAAAAACTTGTGAGGATAAATCGCCAGAAAGTTCCTTATCCCCTACACGATGAAGGATGAAAAGATAAATTTGTCGGTAATAACGCTCGTACAAAACCCTAAAATTTTCAGGATTTTCCACCGAAAGAAGTATAACTTCCTCTTCGTTAAGAATTTGGTTTTGTATTGTTAAATCTTCCTTCAACTCTCGCGATTTATCCTTTCTGATATCTAAATGAATAGAATGATCAAAAGATACAGATTCTAAATAAAAAAATTGGAAGTAAA
>JBGTGG010000281.1:0-4324 GCA_041746855.1 Cyclobacteriaceae bacterium
TTTCCGCAACAGCCGCTTCAAAACTTTCTTCATCAGACGAGGCAAATATCCTGGGGCCAGGACAACTTAACCTGATATCACAGATTTTACCTTTGCCGTAGGTGTCCTTCTCTTCCTTGAAAAAAACATCTGCCCTGATTATCCATGTATATTTTTCAGATAGTCGTTCTAATTTTTACAAAACAAGTTGCTGTGCTGTTTCGTTGGTGTTGGTTTGTACGAATTGAATTGTCGATTCCATGTGCTGTTTTATGTTATGTTTTTACTACTACTAACAGGAACAAACTTATTCATGAATGAAGTTCAAGTTTTTCCCTTTATTATTCATGTATGGTGATAGTTTTAAAGTTCATTGAACACGCACAACTCATCTTGTATTACAATCCGACCGTACCTGTCTTTACTTCCCCTGCACGTATATAATGAGCAATAATCACTCCACTTGGCGTAACTATACTCTCGATTAACGTGAATGCTGAAGGCATAGCATTGGTGTTGAACAATTTTTTTCCATTCCCAAGGATCAACGGGTGAATTTTTAACTTGAGCTCGTCCACCAGATCATGTTTTAGCAAGAGTTGAACAACTTCACTACTTCCCCATACTTTAATGTCGGCACCTTTCGTGTTTTTTATTCTTTTGATTTCTTCAATACTGTCAAGGAATAAAGAATTTTTCCAATCAGATTTTTTTAAAGTTTTTGACAGCACATATTTTGTACCCTCATTGATGCCCGGCCATATATCAGCATGCTTTGGCCAGTAATCAGCCCAAATCTCAAAAGTTTTTCTACCCAACAGATAATCTGCCGGTGACAATTCTTTTTCTACAACACGATCATACACTTCATCCTCGTACGGTGCAATCCAGCCGCCATACGTAAAACCATCGGATGGGTCTTCGGTTGGTGCGCCAGGTCCTTGCATTACTCCATCCAAAGTGATCATTGATAAAACCGTTATTTTTCTCATAGCAGTATTGTTTTAATTAGCATGCCTTCTGAGTGATTCAGTCGGCTAGACAAATCTCGCTAACAAATACTTTACCAGTACAGTGCGAATACGACAAATAGGATGGGTGAATACGAAGGGTGTCGGACTTCTTTAAGAATAATGTGCTGCTTGCAGTAATTTATTTATCATTTTCAACGATCATCTTTCTTAATAATGAAATTTGTCCGAGATGATAATAGCTATGTTCAATAACTCCTTCAATATTTCTCAAATACGTTCCATATTTTTCATCAACAAACTATCTTAAGCTCTTCACCTGAAATACTAGTGGATACTGGCATTTGTCCATTCCTTATCCTTACCCGAATGGGATACAACTTTAAAAAGCATACTAAAATTTAGTATAGCAATAAAACTGATAGTCGTTCTTCTAAAAATCAAATCAGTTGAGATAAGTCTTTCTATTAGTTCTAAAGAAAAACCCTTGTCAAGTTCATTTTGAATAGGGATTTGGATTAAAATCGTTGAAATCAAATTCACCAGATTAAAAAATAAAGCTAATCCAAGTTGCGCTAACTTCTTGAATTCAAAGAAATTGTCTGTGTGAATGGTTTGGTGACGGTTCGATAACCCGTGGCTGCTTTTCAAACATCAGTAACCGTGATCAACCTACCTGCGGTATGCAAGCGTATGGCGAAGATAAAACTTTAAACGTATACAATTCCCAATTTGCCGGAATTTCGATCGCTAAAGAGGGGCGATAACAGCTTTATTCAACACTTTTCCTGCGTTGACTATAAGAGTTTCCATCCCGCTTCTAATAAGGATAAAAATTATTACGGGAGTTGCTGAATTTTTTCCCCAGATGGAGATGGAGGAAATCCTTGAGGCTTTGCAGAAACAAAACGTAATTTGGAAAACTAACCTACAAAATTACACTGAGTCCCCGGCATGTTTTAAAAGTATAGAAATTTCTGAAAACGCAACCCTATCACCCGACTTTTTTGGCTGATTCATTTCTCTTGCCTTTGCAAGGAATGTTAATACTTTAAGATGGCTGTTGAGTACTTGAAGTGGCTTTGTCCAACGCCAGAAAAGTACAGATAAGACCTGCCAACCATATCGAAGACCTGACCCAGTTCATTCTTCCCCATTCAGCTGCAGCTTTCTTAAGTATCGCTGTATCGGGAAGCGGTTCTGAGAGAAACATAATCTCATTTCTGGGATAAAAATAGGTAAAGGTTAAAACCATAGAGGATATATAACAAAGCAAAGCAATCCCCAGATACAACCGAATGGAAGCTGATCTTTTCCAAAATAAAATTATTGCCACCACTATCAAAAGCATATTTGTGGGGTCTATCAATATAAAAAAAGTACCAGGATTTGCCATTAAAAAAAAATTTCTGGTAGCACTTATGGACTGAGGAATATTGCTTTCCCAATTGGCTGCATTAACTATGGAATTGTAGATATTGGTAAAAAACAACCCGCTTGAAAAGGCTACAGCTGCATAGAGTACTAACTTTTTCATACTTCGTCATCTTTGTTTCTGCAAAAATATCCCTGGAAAGAAAATAAGGATAGTACAAAAACGACAAAGTCAAAGATTGTCCCAGTCAATCTGAAACTGTATATGTTCACCTGATAATTCTTTGTGAACCAGCGTTGGTGTGAGTTTAGAAAACTCCTTAAAATCTTTGATAAAGTGCATTTGGTCGTAATATCCTACTTCATAGATTAAATCGGTCCAGGATATCGATGTGCTGCTTTCTAAAATTTTATAGGCCTTATGGAATCTGGCGATGCGTGCATACATCTTGGCAGGCATCCCTAATCGTTCTTTGCATTTGCGTTCAAAACTACGGATACTCATACACGCCATTGCTGCAATCTGGTCTATGCTTGTATTGTAGTTTGCCACCAGGTGTTGCAGGGCAAAATCAATGGGCAACGGTTCTTTTACCTGAGATATTTTTTTGAGAAAAAACGACTGTACAATGTGATCCAATTCTGCGAAAGAAATTGTGTCATGAGATTTGTCTAAAAGTTCTTCTATCTCCTTGCCGATAACTTCCCGGGCACAGTAACCATTATCAAATATTTCCGTCATCGGAATATTCAAAAACCGATTTAGCCCTCCCGGTTGAAAAATAATGGATACGGTTTTATGGCTTTCTTCTACCAGTAGTTTAAAGGGAGTAATTTGTGCTCCCATCAACGTACAAGAGGTAGCAGTGTTGAAATTGTTTTCTCCTGACTTTTTGGACTTAAGCCGGGTATAAAGATTGATGAACATTGCCTGATCGGGCGAGGGCATAAAATTACCTGCAATGCTAACGGGAGTATTGCCATAATCAGCTTCGATAATAACGATATGCCGTATTAGTGAACGCAATGCAGGATGGATAGTGCATTGTTCTGTACGGATCCTGGGTGTTAAGCTGTCCATATTGCTTAATATCTGATTCCTTTAATTTACCGCTCAATCGTCTTTCTGTTTCTCCATTACAATCTCGATTGTCAATTCCATGTCTTTGTCCACAAGGGTAAGTGAAACGATTTTCTGATAGGAAAATCCTCCCGAAACGAACTATAGCAGTTAGCGAAAGTTTTAACAATTTGGGTCAGAATCACAGTCGTTGTCGTCACAATCTATAAAGCCATCCCCATCATTGTCAATTCCATCGTTACAGATTTCAACACAACTTGGCTCAGAAGCACAGTCATCGTCATCACAATCTATAAAGCCATCCCCATCATTGTCAATTCCATCGTTGCAGATTTCAACAGGAGATTCATCGTCATCTTTACAAGATTGATAAACTGTTAAACTAAAAGTAAATAAAGCTATTAATAGAGTTGATTTTAATTTTCTCATAATATTTAGTTTTAATTTGCTTCGCTTTTACATAAGCAGTGGCGGGTATTTGAAGCGCTTCAATACACCACGACACGAAAAATATTGTGGAACTCTAAATTACAAATTTACACTGAACCCCGCCATTGATTATGCACTTTATTGCCAGACGCAGGGTCATTCTCATCTGCTTCTCAGTGTCGGATAGGACCGTTCAAAGAATACAGACGTACCCCAAATGTTGCTAAACAAATCAAGCAACCGATTTAAATGAGAAAGCCGTTAAAAAAAAGTATTGATTGTAAAATTTACAGTGTATTTCTTGGATAAGTCTCATAATTGCCTTTACTTATAGTATAAGTTTAGCTTGGCAAAATTTTATTTTACCCACAAATAATTTTTTTGGAAATGAAAACTTTAAAACTATCACTTAGCGGCATTCTTCTTGTTAGTATATTACTACTCTCTGCATGTGAGGATTATTTCTCTGGCGATAAACTTTGCAATGACT
>JBGTGG010000282.1:0-5535 GCA_041746855.1 Cyclobacteriaceae bacterium
GGTTGAGCCAACGGTACTTGCATTGCAAAAAATAATGCGTGCGAAAAATTCTGTTTCCTCCCCGGTGTTTGCATCAATTACTTTAACACTTGATGCTTTCTTTACTTTCGCATCATAGACAATCTCCGCAACAATGCTATCGGGCCGGATCATTAAGTTGCCCGTTTCCGCAGCAACTGCAAGTGTTCCTGAAAGGCTGCTGAAGTAAGCACCATAATAACAACCTCTCCAGCAGCGGTTCCGCGTCTGGCATTGACCACGCGTTCCCTTGTGTACTGCCGGATCATATTCAGAAAGATTGGCCACTCTTCCGGGAGTGATCACACGCTGCGGGTAAACCTTTGCAACAGATTCGCGAAAATGTTGTTCGGCACAATTCAACGGAAAGGGTTTTAAAAACTTTCCATCGGGCACTTGCTTTAATCCTTCCGCTTGCCCGCTTACCCCAACAAACGTTTCTACATAATCATACCATGGCTCTATATCTTTGTAACGAATGGGCCAGTCAATTGCAATTCCATCCTTCTTATTGGCTTCAAAATCAATGTCGCTCCAGCGATAACAATGGCGGCCCCACATAATCGATCTTCCACCAACATGATGGCCACGAATCCAATCAAATCGATTTATTTCATTGTACGAATAATCAGAATCTTTATTGACCCAATGCTTATTCTCTTCCGTTACCCACCATCCTAATCGGTTTTGTTTAAAATAGTGTAGTGCTTTCTCTTCAGCCGAAACCAAATTTCGATTTGGCAAATCCCACGTATCCAAGTTCGCTGTTGGATATTCACCGTGTTTTACCATGCGTCCTCGTTCGAGCACCAAGGTTTTATAACCTTTGTTGCACAATTCCATTGCGGCATACCCACCACTAATACCAGAACCTATAACAATTGCATCATAGGTTGCATTTTCTTTTTCTTCAGCACTCATATACTCCAGATTTTTCCGCCTACAGATGCTAAGTCGATACACGGTTCATAGGCTCCCGGTACCGGCAGATAGTTTAAAAATTTTTCTCCGATTTCTTCGGAAGTCAGATAATAGGAAATGGTTTGTTGTTTGAAATCCAAATACGCGCGTTGTACTTCTTGTCCCGATTGATTCGCGTTTTTTAAAATCGTTAGTTTTTTTTCTTCATCCGCTTCGTTGAAACCTTCATCATTTAGATAACTGACAAAGGAAGAAAATCTTTTCGCGTATGCATCCCTATCCCCTTTGGAATACACCTGACCAACAATCGTATCTATGGTTTGATCAACGCCTACCGCACTTGCAGACGGACTATCAGTTTGTGGAAGGATGGTGTCTACCAGGTTTCGAACGAGTTGAAAATCTTCGTTGCTGAAAAATTGTGGTTGAAAATCTGTGAGGGTTTCTTTTGGTGCAGAACACCCCGCTAAAATGCTGGAAAGCAAGGGGCCGGATACCGCAACACCGGTCATCATGGCCGTGTATTTCAATATTTCTCTTCGGTTCATCCTGAAAGTTAAGAAAATGATTGAAATCCAAAACGAAGAACGGAAATAACTGTTCGACATTTGAAATGTCGGATAAGAGAGGGTTAGGATTTTTACTCCTATTTGTGGTGGCTCTTCCGAGCGGACTGTGAAGAAAGGAATTAAACAGTGTCCCCTTTTCAGAAGACACTGCCAGAAAAATTGGAGCGTTAAAAGAATTTTTTCAACAGGTCGAGTACCTTCAATCCGTTTTCCTCACGCCCATTAAGAATGTTGTCAAATACTGCCTTATCCTCATTGGTGATGTCAGTTTTAAAATCAACGGAACTTCCCTGGATTTTCCGGGCGCCCATGTGCCAGCTTGGGAACGCTTTCTCTTTGATGGGCCCATAAGAGATCATCCTGGCATTGCTATGACGATGATCAAGTTTAATCTTATCATATAATTCCGTAATCACTTTCGATTCACCTTCTACCATCTGAATGAACTTTGTATCCGAATACAAAAGAACCCCTGTAATATCCAGTGCTGGATTATTCTTTTTGCAGGAAGCAAGTATTTTTTGAATCTCCTCTTCCGTACAGTTGGTCTTTCGGTTGCTGAGGTAAACAAGCTGTGATAACATATTCTTATTTAGTTTAAAGTTAGTATGGACAGATATCGATTTGATATCGTCCTTTAAACACAAGAAGATTTTGATTGTTTAATCTTTTTGAATTTTTCAATTGAAAACTCTCCAAGACTTAGAGATGTAGATTTTAAGAATGATAGTACTTTCAGAATTAATTAAAAGGAAACTACATATTGATGAATGAAATTATCTTTCAAAACGCATTGCGCCCAAAAAATATTCGGAAAAGATAGCTAGAATTTTTTCTGTGCATTTACACTAATAAAAATGAGGGTCTGTGTTATCCTGGCTTGATTACTAAACAACCTCTTCCCAAAACTTCCCGCACTAATAGTCGCGCATTGCTTTCTTAAGATTTCCTGAAAGCTCATAAGAAAACATTGCCTAAATCGTTTTTTGGATGCTATGGATACGATAGCTATATTCGGTCATTAAACGCAATTTTTATTAAGATTAGCCACGTTAGCCAAATAACATGAAAAACCTAAACACATTCTTTCTATTCTTACTGCTTTTCGCTCTTACTGTATCGTGTGAAGACGATCTAATGCAAGCGAATGAACGAAATCAACCTTTACAAAGGATAACAAAAACATCATTGTCGCAAGAAAACCAGCTTGTGCATGTCTTGGATTTCTCTGGTTTCAACAATGTAGCTTCAAATGGCATCAAAAACGGACGCGTAAATTCGGCTGGCTTTGAGATTGAAACAGATACTATATTGAAAGTCTTACAAGATGATGACATCCACCACGTGTATACCTTTAAGGTATTGAATGCCGGAATCGATAATTCATTTTCGAATTTGGTTATCCAAGAAATAGAAAACGGGTACATGGGATATATCCTTCAATATGTACCAATAAAAGGGAAAATGGACATACTCAGGTTTACCGGTACCCTGAAACGATTTAATCTAGAGGGGACATTGTTGGACGAAAAGGTATTTGTGAATGGTGATCTAAGTTCATCAGGCACCGATAATGGGAGGGCAGCATCTGATGATTGTTATCAAATGTCAATCACAGAAGAATGCACAAGTTGGGATTACATTTATAATTACCAAAATACCCAAACCACAGGGTTTGGATGTGTAGCGTATGACATTGTCATACAGTTCACCGTGGTTGATTGCGGAGCGTCCGGAGGCGGGAGTGCTGGTGGTGGTTCATATATTCCTCCCAGCTCCCCAGACGCACCTTCCGATACCGGGGATACAAACACAGGAGGTGGAGGAGGTTCTTCAAGCAATCCTTCGGGAGGTAGCACAGGCGATGTAACTATTGGTATACTTACCCCAGAAGAATGCCCTAGCGGGGACGAATGTGATGATTGCCAACTGCCAATGGACTACAACAACGATTGCCAGGTGGATGATGATGAGTCCGCATTTTTCCTCATCAGTGAGGAAATCCCTAATGCAAAATTTGAACGCTACAAAGAATTGATGGCTTTGTTGAAAACCAACCCCTGGGCGTTGATCGAAGACTGTGCTCAACAAAACGGTATGATTACGGAAGACTATATGAATTTGTATAACCATACCATACCCCAAGCCTGTAAAGACCGATTAAGCAACCTGGGAATTGGCTATAGCAACCAGCCTATTTCGCAAGGCAATGTTCCCTGTGCAAATATTGATTATTACGGTGTAGAAGTAACAACCAAACCCGACTTTAATAATGATGGACAACCCGATACAAACGCCCAAATTTACCAAGCATTTAGAAATAATTTCACCACTTTGGCAAGTGGACAAAAAGACAACTTTCAGTTTAGTTGCACAACACCTTTAGGCGACCCCATGTCAGGGGATATTAGTTGGGAGTTTGTTCCTTATTCTACAAATGATGCAACTCTATTTAAATCATCAAGCCCTATACCTGCAATACTTAACATTGAGGCTGATGCTGATGTTCCTGGAGTTTTAGGTGAAGGCTTAATTGCAGACGAGGGAGCAATTATGGTCTCTGGTTTTACACCCAATAACTGGACTGTTTCTACTATTGCCACGCCATATAATGGAACCCAACCCTTTTCTGGCAACCGTCAATGGGGCTGGCTGATTAACCAAAATGGGAACGTTGAAATTTTTACAAGAGCTGTAGATGTAGCCAAAATAAATAGTTTAGCAAAATTTTTAACATTAGCGAATGAAGAATGCCAACAAGACACTTACTATAATGTGGCTGAAGCTACCTGGCAAAACTTACAACAGGAAATTGCTGACTGGATAAACAATAATGGCGGGCAAGCAACAATTAATGCACCTAAGGCTGTACGTGTGGATAAAGATAAGATTATAGAAATACTTACAACTAAGGGCTCAATAGACCAGATATTAAGCAATTGCAATTAGTAATGGATTTAACATCGAAAAAAATTTTATTAGTGGGCAGAATAATTCTTCCAGCTATTCTTTGTGCTTTGCTAACAGGAATTTTTATAGACAATTATGGAGATTATTGGGTTATATCTATATTCGGTATTGCAATTATATTGTTCAATTATGGGAAGACAAAATACAACTTTATACTAAGTTTTTTTATATCTATTATATTGTCTTGGACCGTTTTCTTTTTTTCTATTGTAATATCAACTCCTATTCAGTATTTAATCGAAGAGTTTGGGCTTGATAAAAAGGGGCTAGGGTTTAACATAACTGGTTTACGTTTTTTAATTTCTGTCGTAATAATATCTCCTTTACTTATGTTTTATTGCTATAAAATTCTATTTAGAATTGAAAATATAAATTATTCTAAAAGCATAAAATGGTTGTCTATAATAGCCTTATTTATTGTTGTTGGACTATTACAGATGATTTATAAAAAAGAAGATCATATTTATGTAGTTTGGCAATTCATTTTGGCATTTGCCTTACAGTTAATTTTATATCAAAATGAACTAAAAGCATTGTTTAAACTAAAAACTAAAAGTTAATAATTACACAACCTAAGCAACCGCCAATTGGGTTGGAATATTAACCAAAGTGGTAATTTTGAATTTTTTACAAGAGCTGTAGATGTGGCTAAAATATCTACATTTTTTAACATCTCCCCTGGCACGGATATTGAATGTCAACAAGATACTTACTATAATGTGGCTGAAGCTACTTGGCAAAACTTACAACAGGAAATTGCTGCTTGGATAAACAATAATGGCGGGCAAGCAACAATTAATGCACCAAAGGCTGTGCGTGTTGATAAAGATAAGATTTTAGAAATACTTACAACTAAAGGCTCATTAGATCAAATATTGAGCAATTGTAATTAGTTATGAAATTATTGCTATTAAATATCATGATAGTCCGTAAAGATACCTAACTGACAGAAGCTGTCTAAGCTATTGGTGACCTTGTTTGAAAAAAACAAGTGTTATGAATCTAATAGAGTTTATGAAGCATTTCCCCAACGAGGAATCATGCCGGGTACATTTTC
>JBGTGG010000283.1:0-10945 GCA_041746855.1 Cyclobacteriaceae bacterium
GCCGAACAATTTGAAGTAATGATGGCCGAAAATGGAAAAGAAGCCTGGGACAAAGCACTGCACCATGTGCCCGACTTGGTGATCAGCGACCTGATGATGCCTGGATTAAATGGCACTGAACTATGCAAACGTTTAAAGACACATGATGCCACCAGCCATATACCTGTAATAATGCTCACCGCACGCGCAGATCAAGAAAGCAAACTGGAAGGTTTACATACAGGAGCTGATGATTACCTGACTAAGCCTTTTGATGCCCGCGAACTGTTGGTACGCATTCAAAATTTGGTAGAGCAGCGTAAAAAACTGAAGGCTCTGTTTACCCAACAAGCCGCATCATTTACCCTTGCTGCTGGTGAATCGCGCGATATCGCTTTTTATAATAAGGTCATTTCCATTATTGAAAAAAACTTCACCGATCCGGGCTTTGGAGTAGAAGAGTTTACCCGCGAAATCGGCATGAGTAGGATGCAATTGCACCGCAAGCTTAAAGCGTTAACGGATCAATCGCCAGGAGACTTTTTACGACTCTTTCGGTTGGGACACGCTAAAGATTTACTATCTATAAAAGGCATATCCGTAAGTGAAGCGGCTTACCAATCCGGCTTCAATAACCTCCCAAACTTCAGCCGCATCTTTAAGACATGGGCAGGCATAACTCCCTCTGAATATCAGGAAAAAACCCCTTTCAGATAATCCCGCTGTTACAAATTAGCAAGACATTGTTACAAATCCGTAACACCTAAAAATATGTTCTCCATATTTTTAGGCAGGGATAATCCACTAAAAAATTAGTATGAAACCTCATTTTCGTAGCCATAAAATTGTATTGCTTTGCACAATTGTAACATCCCTTATCTCCCTTGCATCCTATTCTCAAATAACCTTTCAGACCGTACCGGTTAACACATTGCCAAATACACCACAATCATCAGCAAAAGGTGATTTTAACAATGATGGATTAACTGATATTGTTACCTGTAACTTTAACAGCCTCTCTAATCAGCAAATTACTGTACTGCTTAATACAGGGTCTGGTACCTTTACAGGTACCAACAAGAGAAACTTTGGCTCATCTATAAATCCCTCTTACATTGCTGTAGGAGATTTTAACAAGGATGGAAATCTTGATGTTGTTACCTGCGGTCAAACAAATTCAGAAATCTCACTTCACTTAGGAGATGGTAACGGCAATTTAGGAACAGCCACAAATTTTCCCACTGGTAATACTCCACGTGGTGTAGCCGTAGGCGATTTCAATAACGATGGAAATCCAGATGTGATTGTATCCTGCACAGGTGCGCTTCGACAAGTTTACATATTCCTGGGAAGCGGGGACGGAAATTTTGCAGCTCCAGTAATCATCGACATAACCAATGTTAATTATGTAACAACGGGCCATTTCAATAGCGATACTCATCTTGATTTCGCGGTTAGCGCAGGGGGTACTGTACAACCGTGGTTCGGCAATGGAACCGGAAACACCTTTACCCCAGGAACTGCCGTTACAGGTTTCAATATCGGGCAACCTGTAAAAGCTCATGATCTTGATGGTGATGGTGATTTGGATTTAAGTTCAGGAAACGCCTACACCATTAATGATGGTAATGGCAATTTTGCTGCACGCATAGGTCTTGCACAAACAGGCTCTGAACTTACCGCTGCTGATCTTAATAATGATGGTTTTCCTGACTTAGTTACGAGTGATAATTCAATGAATTATCAGAATGTGCGTGTTTTTTTAGGTGATGGTACCGGAAACTTTGCTCTGCTTGCCAAGTTTGAAACCAATATCAGTCCTAGGTCAATTCAAGTAGTAGATGTAAATGATGACGGATTCCTGGATGCCATTGGTATTAGTAATGTCGCAGCAATGCACAGCGTGGACATTTTGCTTGGAGATGGAACAGGATACTTTTCTAACGCCATCACGAAATTTCCTACCGCACCAGACCCACGTGATATGGTACTGGACGATTTCAATCTGGATGGAATTTCAGATGTAGCGATCTCTCACACCGCAGGCAACTTCTTTGCCGTTTATCTTGGAACGGGAAATGGTAAGTTCACAAAAACGGCAACAAACCACCCCACTGGTATCAACCCTTTCCGTATCCACAACATCGATTTTAATAAAGACGACATTCCAGATCTGATATCAGTCAATTCGAATGCTACACCTTCTGTTACGCCCTTCATCGGACAGGGTGATGGAAACTTTACTGCGCAGCCAAGCATACCCTTTGCCGGAAATAATGTACGTATCGCCATCGGTGATTTTAATAATGATACTAATCCGGATATTGTTGCTACTGGAGGAAATGTGGCATCTGTTTATTTTATAGCTGGAACAGGAACAGGGTTTAATCCTGCCGTCACTATTCCGATCAGTGGAAATGCATTGGAAATCAGATCGGCAGACTTCAACAACGATGGCAACCTTGATCTGGCGCTCGCTTATAGCTCCCCTAATCGGGTAGTGGTCTTTTTCGGCAATGGTAACGGAACATTTACAGAAGTGGGTCAGTACCCCATGGGCTCAGGCTTTTTTGAAATTCATGATCTCAACAATGACGGTAGCCCCGACATTAATGCGTATGAAATAACCGTTGGTGCTAATAATGATTTCTATATAAATGATGGGAATGGTGTGTTTACCGGATCAAACTTCAACGCGGGTTTTGCAGGAACAGTAAAAGGTTTCGAGGACATGGATGGAGACGGATTTAAAGATTTGATACTATCGTCCCAGCTTACCATAAGCTCAGAGTCTGGAGTCATCAGGATTTTTAAAGGTTCAGCAACAGGACCTACTACCACACAACTATTTAATAAACAACTGTCAGGCGGACATAAGGTACTTGCGCATGATTTCAATAACGATGGCAAGAAAGATCTCATTTCTGTTTCGTTCAATATTTACGAAGACTACTTTGCTATTTTGCTTAACAACACCTCGGCAACCGGTTGTCCTGTTATTACCACACAACCTGTTTCACAAACAGTATGCGAAGGACAAAACATCACATTATCTGTTTCGTCTACTGGCACTGCACCGTTAACATACCAGTGGCGAAAAAATTTAGTTAACATATCAGGAGCAACTTCATCCACGCTTTTATTTACCTCAATTGATTTGCTTGATGCAGGTTCGTATACATGTGTGATCAGTAATTCTTGTGGCACTACTACAAGCAATGCTGCTATTATTTCGGTAAATAGCATACCACTACCACCTCTCACTACCGCTGCAAGTCGCTGCGACCCAGGTTCCTTAACACTCACCGCCACAAACGGAAGCGATGGAAATTACCGCTGGTACACGACCCTAAATGGCGACACGCCAATTACCGGAGCAGTGAATGGCAGCTTTACTACAGCAGTTATTGGTGTCACTACTACGTATTATGTAAGTATTGTTAACGGCTCGTGCGAGAGTACGCGTATGGCAGTACAGGCAGAAATAAAGTCTTTAGATATACCCTCAGTAAGTTCATCAGTGCCCATTGTAGGTAGTGCAATTAGTTTATGCGAAGGCAGTTCCCTAACACTGTCCGCCCCTGAAGGTCTTTCAGTCTACAATTGGTCTAACGGAGCTACTACACGTTCGATTTCGGTAACCGAAGGTGGCAGTTATTCGGTGATTACAGGCGATGGCAATGGGTGTTTCAGTATAGCATCCGATCCGATCATGGTAAGTTTCTATAACTACCCGATAGCCACCATTACACCGGGCAACACAGAACTTACCGCATCGCCAGGCGATAGTTATCAATGGTATTTCATGGATTCCCCCATACCCAATGCCACCCAGCAAACACTGGTGTTGAAAGTGCTGGATTTTGGTATTTATACGGTAGATGTAACCACCAACGGCTGCACTACACGTGCTGATGATTATATGATGCTAATTACCGCAGCTGAGATCGATGCGTTTTTAAATTTGAAGATATACCCCAATCCGGTAAGCGATAGACTGATTTTGGAAACAGATCAAGTAATTGATCTCTACATAACCGATGCATTGGGTCGCTCGATTGCAACGCTTAAGCAGGTGTACGGAGTCCAAGAGATAAGCACCCACATGTGGGCAAAAGGATCTTACTTTATGCTGATTGATTCACGGACAAAACGTAAACTGTATCACATACATAAACGATAAATAATAGCATGATATGAAGAGGTTATGGTATACCGCATTAATATTAGTTTTAGTTGTTGATCAGGGCTGTGTAAATATTCAGGAATGCCCAAATAAAATGTGTTTACTCAGTGGAGGATGGAGACTTACGCAGGTGTATGTTGATGGAGCAAAAGATAATTCCAATTTAAGTCAATACCGGCTGATATTAACGGAACCGGACGCCAATGCGACCGCTTCAACTTTCAATAGGACACAAGCCAGCGGCACGCAAGACAACGGGTCATGGTCAACACAAAACGATGATCAGGTTTTGCAACTTATTCCCGGCAACGACCCCTTGCTTACAGAAGATTATATCATTGAGTCGTTTACACTTCGTGAATTGGTGCTTGTCATCAATCGGGACAGCAACAAAACTGGACCCGAACAAATCAAATTCATACTGGAACCTTTCTAGATACTGGATGCCAGATAATAGACATAAAATGCTAGACATTAGACTCAAGACTCAAGACTAATTACTCAAGACTAAGGACTAAAGAATCAACATGAAAAAAATATTTACAATCATAATTCTCTTATTTCCACTTTCACTCTTAGCGCAATGGTCTATCGGTGGAAAAGCAGGTGTCACCTTCTCGAACTATAAAACTAAAAGTCCGTGGGAGAGTGTATCGAACATTGGCTATTCGGTGGGTGTCGCTGGATATAATAAGTTTAATTCAAATTTCGGATTGCTTTTAGAATTGCAGTACATACAGAAGGGATATAACCATCAAATCTGCGATACGTTCTATGACAAATTGAAAGGCAACTATATCGAAGTGCCTATTCTTCTTGACTATAGCTTTATTGTACCCTCGCTTGATAATTTCAGAGCTCATATCAATCTCGGTGCATATGCTGCCTATTGGGTGAACGGAAAATACAAAACGAAAATCGATGATGAAGCTTTCACGGAAACTTTCGATTTTGAAAAAAGTGGTGCTACCCGATTTGATATCGGGCCAAGTGGAGGCGCAAGAATAGAATATATTCTTAAAAACGGAAGTGTTTCATTAGACTTTCGATACGAAATAGGCATCATCGATCTTCAGAAAAATGTAAACGACAACACCAGCAATACAAATCGCGCCATGATCATCGGGTTTACGTACTTAAAAGCCTTGAATTAAGTGGTAAACATTTAATTCAGGAGTATTAAACCAGCACAGAATTCTCAGTCTCTTTTCTATTCTTGCGCTTAACACGGTATGCAACTACACTGTTCCCAGCAAACAATAAAATCAAACTCACCACCGAACACATCGCCATCATTCCCACCATGGGTATGGCCGTGCCGTTGTGCAACACACTCACAATCGCTGAAATAATTCCGCCAATACCAAGTCGCCAGCTACCACTCAAGGCCGAAGCACTTCCTGCATTTTTATCAAACGGAGCCAACGAAAGCGCGGAAGTATTGGGACCAATAAGCCCTTGCCCGGTGAGGAATACAAACATCACTGCTATAAGTCCATACATGGTATACCATTGATAATAGGTGCCGATTACCAAAGCAAGTCCTGCAACAGATTGGTACATAAGCGTGACTTTAATAATTTGCTCGCTCTTAAATTTTTTCAACAAAATATGGTTCAATTGTGTGGACCCAATCATTGCAAATGCGAGAAAAGCGAATATCCAACCGTAAAATTGTTCGCTTACTTTGTAGATGTTCATAAACACGTCTGCCGAACCTGCGATGTAAGCAAACGGAGCTGCTGTTGCCAACCCTCCCGCTACAGTATAAACAAGAAATTGTGGTTCTTTAATTACTAAATAAAAATTGCCCAATACTGCTTTTGGTTTTAACGACATAGTAGTGTCAGCTTTTTTACCTTCCGGCAAAAAGAAATAAACAGCAGCCATTATCAAAAGCGTAATCCCACCCAACACCAGAAAAACATATTGCCATCCAAAAGCTGAAGTCATATAACCGCCCACAGTAGGTGCGATCATCGGGGAAACTGATATCACCAGAATGATCAATGAAAATGCCTGCGCTGTTTTATTGGCCGGAAACAAATCACGAACAAGGGCCTGAGCTGCTACGATTCCCACACATCCGCCAAGTGCTTGCACAAACCGCATTATAATTAGCGCGGAAATCGAATCCGCGAAAGCGCATCCGACAGACGCGAACACATAAATCGCAAGTCCTATATATAGTGGATTCTTTCTCCCGAAGCGATCCAACAACGGACCGTATAATAATTGGCCCAGCGCGATTCCGATCAAATACGCAGTAAGCGATAACTGCACCTGATCAATGGTTGTATTCAAATCATCGGCAATTGCCGGGAAACCCGGTAAATACATATCAATGGAAAATGGACTAATTGTAGCCAACGCCCCGAGGATAAGAATAAGAATAAAGTAATAGCGTTGTCGAGAACTCATGTAAAAATGCAAAGATAACATTACACCAATGCATCCCATTTGGTTCACTTGATTTTACGATAATTTTACCGGTGTGTCCATGTAATTTCCTTAAATCAATTCATTTCGAATTGCAATCGTTGCCATAAAATTTTTATACTTTGAACGAATGGCTTTCAACAAAAAAAAACATTCCTCCTGTACGAACCTCTTTTTTACCGCACATCCATTTTCCCCTCGTGGGGCACTCGATTTTTTATAGTTTTAACAACATTTTTCAAAATCAAATTAATTCTAACTATACCCTATGAAGAGTTACAGAATTCTATTCTCGCTTATTCTGGTCTGTTGCGGACTGGGGGCGATGGCGCAGGAAACATTTCCCCGAAATGATGTCAAAGACAACCGGTCCGGATTGTATGCTTTTACAAACGCCACCATTGTAGTTGACCCACAAACCACTTTACAAAATGCGACCTTGTTGATCAAGGGAAGCAAGGTTGAACAGGTCGGCACCAACATCAGTATTCCGAAAGGTTATACTACCGTTGACCTAAAAGGGAAGTTTATTTACCCTTCCCTGATCGATATGCATACAAGCTATGGTCTAGCTGAAGCAGAACGATCACGCGGTCGTGGTTTTGGTGGATCAGAACAAATGGAATCCAACACAAAGGGAGCATACAATGCGAACCAGGCGATCCGTTCCCACTATAATGCAGCGGATGAATTTACCATCAACTCGAAAGCAGCTGAAGAGTTTCGCAAATCGGGATTTGGTGCGGTACTCACATTGAAAGAAGACGGCCTTGCCCGCGGAACAAGTGCTTTTGTAACGCTCAACGAAAAGAATGACAACACAGCATTGTTGATTTCAAAAGCCGGTGCTCATTATTCTTTTGAAAAAGGAAGTTCAACACAAACCTATCCTGTTTCCATGATGGGCTTTATTGCTGTGCTACGTCAGACCTATATGGACGCATCCTGGTTTGGAAGTCAAAACCCAAGGCCCTTTGCCGACAACTCATTGGAAGCCTGGATTCAAAATCAAAAGCTACCACAATTCTTTGCTGCGAATGGCTGGATGAACACCCTTCGCGCGGATAAACTCGGTGATGAATTTGGTGTACAATACATTATCAAAGGAAGCGGTGATGAATACAAACGCATCACTGAAATAAAAGCAACCAAAGCAACACTGATTATTCCGGTTTCATATCCGGAGGCATACGATGTGGAAGATCCCTTTGATGCTGAAAAAGTATCGATCGCAGATATGAAACATTGGGAACTTGCTCCAACAAATTTAGCAACGCTTGAAAAAAATGGAATTCCTTTTTCAATTACTTCTGCAGGCTTAAAAAAGCAAGCTGATTTTATACCGAGCGTTCGCAAAGCAATTGAAAATGGACTTACCGAAGCCGCTGCATTAAAAGCACTTACAACAACTCCTGCTCAACTACTAAAAGTTGACAACCAGGTGGGCAGTTTGAAAAAAGGATTGCTTGCAAACTTCATCGTTACCTCTGGAAAACTTTTTGATGATAAAACCATTATCTATCAAAACTGGGTGCAAGGCGAACCGTATTCAATCAAACCACTCGACACCCGTGATTTTAGTGGAGCCTATAGTCTTTCTGTTGGAAACCAATCATACAATCTCGAAGTAACCGGTGACCCGGGAAGCCAAAAAGCAAAAATAAAAGTGAACGACTCAACATCAGTTGATGTTGCGGCAACTTTCGGAAACGACTTGATTACAATTTCTTTTAAACCTGATAAAAAAAGTACAGGAAGCATTCGTCTTTCCGGTTGGAGTGAATCAACCGGATGGAAAGGAAAAGGACAACTAGCAGATGGAACATGGGTTTCCTGGAGCGGCAATCGAACCGGAGATGCGGACTCAAAAGCTGATTCTAAACGCGGAGAAAAAAATGACAAAAAAGAAGAGTTGGGAAAAGTGATCTTCCCATTCATTGGTCATGGATATCCTTCATTGCCAACAACAGAAACATTGTTAGTTAAAAATGCGACCGTGTGGACAAACGAAAGCGATGGTATTTTACAAGGAACCGATGTCCTCTTAAAAGACGGGAAAATTGCAAAGATTGGCAAGAACCTTTCGGATGCTTCCGCAAAAGTAGTGGATGGAACCGGCAAACATCTTACCTCAGGGATTATTGACGAACACTCGCACATTGGTGCCGGTAGTATTAATGATGTTGCATCCAATTCAGGAATGGTTCGCATTGGTGATAACATCGATGCAGAAAGTATCAACGTTTATCGTGCGTTGGCAGGTGGTGTTGTAGCCGTACAAATTCTGCATGGTTCTGCCAATCCAATCGGTGGACAATCAGCATTGGTGAAACTTCGCTGGGGTGAGTCGCCTGAAAATTATAAAATCGCTGGTGCGGATGCCTTTATAAAATTCGCGTTGGGTGAAAATGTGAAACGCAGCAGCAACCCAAGTTCGATCCGTTTCCCACAAACACGTATGGGTGTAGAGCAAGTGTATGTGGACGCATTCACAAACGCGTTGGAATATCAAAAGAAATGGAACACGTACAATAGTCTTTCAGCAAAAGACAAAGCAACAACATTGAAACCGCGCAGGGACCTTGCCGATGAAGCAATGCTTGAAATCTTGAATAAGAAACTTTTTATTTCTTGCCACTCGTATGTGCAATCGGAAATCAACATGTTGATGAAAGTAGCGGAGCAATTCAACTTTCGTGTAAACACGTTCACGCATATTCTGGAAGGTTATAAAGTTGCAGACATCATGAAAGAACATGGTGTGGCTGCGTCTACTTTTTCAGATTGGTGGAATTATAAATGGGAAGTTCGGTATGCCATTCCGTACAACGCAACCATTATGCATCGCGCGGGAGTGCTCACGGCAATCAACTCCGATGATGCCGAGATGGGAAGAAGATTAAACCAAGAGGCTGCCAAATCAGTAATGTATGGGGGCATGTCGGAAGAGGATGCATGGAAAATGGTGACGTTAAACCCTGCCAAGATGCTCCACCTTGATAATCAAATGGGAAGCATCAAAGCTGGCAAGTCAGCAGATGTAGTATTGTGGAACGATCATCCATTGTCTGTTTATGCCAAACCGGAAAAAACCATCATTGATGGAAAGGTGTATTTCGATATTGAAAAAGATGCGCTGAACAACAAAGCCCAGGCGGAAGAACGTGCACGCTTGATTCAAAAAATGAAGGATGCAAAAAAATCAGGCATGCCAACACAGCGTGGTGAAGGCCGAACCCACATTGGCTTTCATTGTGATGATGTGTTAGGATTTGAAACCCATGACCATGAATAGTTTACTTTCTAAAAAAATTATTATGAAAAAATTATCAACCATACTATTGAGCTTGTTGTTTGTACAAACGGCATTTGCTCAGAAACCAGTGCCGGCTGATCCACAGTCAAAACCCATTGCGTTAACAGGCGGTGTTGTTCATGTGGGCAATGGTCAGGTTATTGAAAATGCAACCATCACCTTTGATAAAGGAAAGATTGTTCAAGTGGCAAGTGGCGCTGCAAACCTTTCCGGCTTTGAAGTAATCGATATCAAAGGAAAGCATGTTTATCCGGGTTTCATCTTACCGAATTCAACAATCGGTTTACAAGAGGTAAATAGTATCCGAGCGATGAACGATAATTCAGAACGTGGAGAAATGAATCCCAATGTAAGATCATTGATATCCTACAATGCAGACTCCGAATACATTCCAACCTTTCGGTTTAATGGAGTGCTGTTGGCAGAATCAACACCAACAGGAGGAATGATATCCGGTACTTCTTCCGTAATGGAAATGGAGGGTTGGAATTGGGAAGATGCCATGCACACAAAAGACATTGGTGTGCACATGAATTGGCCGCAACTCATGAGACGTCAATTTGACTTTACCACCTTTACCGTATCGCAAGCACCCAATAAGAATTACGAAAAAGAGGTTAGCGACCTTGAGCGCTTTTTTTCTGAAGCATTATCCTATGGTACGTTGGGAACGAAAGAAGTGAATTTGAAATTTGAAGCCATGGCCGGATTGTTTGATGGAACAAAAACGCTTTTCATCCATGCAGACGACCCTAAAGAAATTGTGGAGGGTATCCGTTCAGCCCAACGTAGTGGTGTGAAACGGATCACAATTGTGGGAGGAGAAGGCGCTTTGTTTGTTGCTGACTTTTTGAAGGAAAATAAAGTGCCCGTGATCCTTGGCGCAACGCACAACTTGCCTGCGCGTGAAGATGTAGACATTGACATGCCGTATAAACTTCCGCACCTTCTTACACAAGCCGGAGTGGTGGTATCATTATCCAATGACAAATCACTTCATGGTGGTCGTAACCTTGCGTTTTATG
>JBGTGG010000284.1:0-1651 GCA_041746855.1 Cyclobacteriaceae bacterium
AAATTTTGAAAAGAACCGAATTAAGCAACCGAAATAGTGCTAATTTTCACAATGCTTAAGATACACTAATTTTCGCTGAATTCCCAGTTTTTAAAGGAATTGATGCTTATTTGTGACAACGTGGGAAGAGACCTAGTGGCAATGCTACAGGATATGAGTCGCATCAGTAGCGATCATGCAATGCATACAATACTTTTTCCATCTCTTTTTTCAAATCATTAGAGGGAAGCGTATAGTTATTTAGCAGAAAACTAAACAACAACACTTTTCCACTTTTTGTAAACAGATAGCCACTCAATGCATTGCTCATCGAGAGGGTACCGGTCTTCGCATACACATAAGGCGGTTGGCCCGGATCAGGTTTATAAAAATTTCGGATCGTTCCGGATTCTCCACCTGCCGGAAAGTACGCTTTGATTTTATCCATCGGCACTTCGGCTTTCATTTTTTTTAGTAACGCGATAATGGTGCGGGGTGTAAACATGTTGTGCGCGGAGAGCCCGGAGCCATCTGCCCATTGCGGTTCGTCTGGCAAATCTTGCAAGTAATTTTCGTTAGCATATCGGATGGCGGCTCGTGTATCCAATGAATCAAACAACTGATCGGAAACCATTAACAGTAATTGTTCAGCAAGGAAGTTATCCGATATTTTCAACATCTGTGAATAGATAGAATCTACCGGTGCCGTCATTAGTTTTTGATGGGGCTGGTGATGGTAAGTGTCTTTAGGGATAAGTGTGATCGGCTTCTCAATCCTTTCCGAGAGTAGTTCAGCAGTAAAAGCAGCGGATGTAATAAAAGGCTTGTCGGTCGAAAAACTGAGCAACGGATTATTACGGATTGCATAGCGGTATCTGTTTTGCAAATGCTCACGTTCAAACGTGTAATTTCCACGAGTAAGGGATGCATCTTCAGTAAGCACATTTTTAAATCGTGGAGGATAGAGCGTCCAACTGGGTTGATCTTCTTTTTTTTCGAAGCGCACCACATTTCCATAGATGGGAAAGACAGATCGCTCGGTAGCGTAGTAATAGTTATACCAATCCCACGACCAGCCCGGACCAAATGCCGTTACCTGTCTGAAATCATCTACCATGTATAGTTGTTGTGGACTTTCCTTTAAGAAATTGATGACCGTGGTGTCCTTGAAATCCGGATGTAATAAGCTGGGATCACCCGCTCCCCAAAAGATCAGCGAGTCTTCTTTTATGATATAGTTGAGTCCGTTTACTTTTCCGGTGCCTAATGCTTTGTAGCTTGTATAAAAGGTAAATATTTTGGTATTGGAAGCGGGTATGAAATACCGACTTTCATTTTGGGCGTATAGGGTTTTATCCTTGGCGGGATCCACAATCATACAGCCGATAAACCCCTTGGCAAACACTTGGGAATTTTTGATGGACTTGCTTACTTTTTGAACGGTACAAGCAAAAATCAAAAAGGGCAGGAGGAATAATATTTTTCTCATTGGCTAAATATATAAAAACCGAAATTACTGTGCCAATGAAATTACATATCCAATTTTCTTAGTTCTTTTTCAAGGGCTTCTCTACTTATAGGAGTAAGTTCCAGTTTCAGCTCGTTGCTGACATCTAATACTAAATCATGTTTGACCCACATAAGTTTTTCATCCTTCAAACCAATGACGATT
>JBGTGG010000285.1:0-7693 GCA_041746855.1 Cyclobacteriaceae bacterium
AACCGCAGTAATTGTACGAACATCCGCGAATGTTTCGGCAAACGCCAGGACTAAAATTTCCACGATCACCCATGGCGTTATTATGCTGGTCTGCGTGGTATCGATCCCCTTTTTGCTTAATAAAATTCCATTGGCTGCACTCAGTGCGGTACTTATTGTGGTCGGTTATCGTTTAACTTCGGTTGCGCTTTTCATGGAAATGTACAAACAGCGTAAGCGTAAGTTTCTACCATTTATTATTACCATTGCTGCGGTGATGTTTACGGACTTAATTACCGGTATACTGATTGGTGGAGCCGTAGCAGTATTTTTTATTCTTCGTGACAACTACAAGACCCCTTTCTTTTATAATAAGGAAAGCCGCAAAGAAGGCGAAGACGTAAAAATTGTTTTATCAGAAGAAGTAACTTTTTTGAACAAAGCCAACGTGATGCTAACACTCGAGCACTTGCCTGATAATATCAATGTGATCATTGATGCATCTCGTTCGATGAACATTGATGAAGATGTACTGGAAATTATTCTCGAATTCAAAAAAACCGCAGAGCTTAAAAATATAACACTGGAACTTATCGATTTTGAAAGGCACATCGCCAAAACAAAGCTAACGGTGGCGTAAGGTATTGTAACTACTTTACTGTCTCACCACAGGCCCAGGGTAAAAGTGAGGACAGAGGAATCAAGACGATCTGCTAATCAAGTATACCATCCAGCCAATGAATCGTATTCAATAAAAACTGAAAGTTTTGTGAAGCACTTTTTAGGTTCATTCCAACTTTGTTTTTCCCTTGAAGTTGGGCTGTAAACATTGCTGCCTCTCCAAAGACTACAATCCGTCCTTTCCCATACTTTAAGTATGCGCCTTGTGCAAGTCCTTCACATGAAATTTCGGGAGTATCCTTTGTAAATTGCCACGCGACACTCGGCATCTTCAAAGTATACGTTGAATTAAGGACCACAATTGCTTGAGCTTTTTCGGGGATTTCGAAGGCCTGACCTGTAAAAGTTTGTAAGGAAGTAATCGTCTCCGCTTCATTTCTTCCTTTTGTGAGTTTATTAACGATCAATCCGTTTCCCAAAGTAAAGACATCTTTCCCACCATTTTTCATCGCAAATCCGTTGTAAAGTTTAAATCCAAAAGATGCGGCCAGCTTCTCTGCCGCTCCCGGGAATGGCATGTGATCGGCAATTAGAAAAAGAGAGCCACCATTCTTTACCCATTCATTCACAACTTCGATTTCGGTATCAGTAAAAGCAGAAGGATTCGGCAAACTCCATTGCTGAGTATTAGAAGAATCCAATGCATTGGCAATCACAAGAATCTTAGCGTTGCTTAATTGAACCGCTGTAAATGGTTCCGTTGAAGCCGTCACAACATAACCGTCTTTCTCCAGTACATTGGCAAAGGGCCTGAACCTTCCGTTTAGGGTGTGAAAATTGTGATGCGCTTCATCGATTAAAACAATTGAACCTGTCCCTTTACTATAAACCGGATGGGAAATTACAGGGCTATATACCGTATCGGCAATTTGTTGAGAAGCACCGGAAAATGAACCAAAGAAAAAAATCGAAGCAATAAAAAAATATTTCACTTTTTGCATGCAACCAATTTAACGGTTAAGGGTAATAATTCCTAAATATATAACTCAGCCAATCTTTTCACCGCCCTGCTCAACAAATGCAATTTAACCTTGACTTAATTTAAGCAACCCAAGTTGATATTGTTGAAAGAATAATTAACTTAAAAAAAACGATAGCCATTAAACACTACAACATGAAAAAAAAATAACGTCTTAGTCCTCCTGTTTTTCTTTTGCATATCGTCACCAGCCTTTTCGCAATCGGATCCGCAAACTACTTTATCCGGAAATTCATGTTATTTAGAAGTTTTGGGAAATGGAGTCTTATACTCCGTCAATTACGATCGAATATTTAAAAGAGAAAGGGAAAAGTGCATGGGCTGGAAGATTGGAGTTAGCTATTCTCTTCCTCCCAGCAGGGGGGCTGGAATATTAGCGGAGTAAAATCTACTTCTTGGCTCTAATAATCATCATTTCGAGCTGGGGGCAGGAAGCACTTATTATTACCAATTTGGTAAAGATGAAACATTTTCAAATCCAGACATTTCCTTTCTATTCTTCGCCACGCGAATAGGATACAGATTTCAGAAAAGGAAGGAGGGTTTCTTTTCAGAGCTGCTTTAACTCCCTTGTATGCAGTTAACGTTGATAAGGATATAGATGAATTTGATAAAAATTTTATTCTCTATGGCGGTGTAAGTATAGGCTATACGCTAAAGATTAAATAATAGCAAGCGCACTTACATAGGGTCAAATTCCTTAATTGTAAAGTCTTTCCTCTTCTCGGTCTGTGTCCCCTCCTACAAGGTCTGTGTCCTCAAAGACTGATACCAACAAACCAAAATAACATTCAATTTTGCTGCTCAACTTTTTGTATCACATAAGCTCATATTTTAGAAATTTATTGTAAGTAATAAATTATTTTGCTTATTTGCTTGACAAAATATAATGAAATGAAGAAAGAGTACTTGGGCGAGTTTGAAGAATTGATTTTGACAATGGTCGGAGTGCTTCGAGAAGAGGCCTATGGAGCAATGATTGCTCAGGAAATAGAAACAAGGCAAAAGCGAGAAGTTAATTTAAGTGCAGTTCATGTGACATTATATAGACTTGAGGATAAGGGGTTGATAAAATCAAGTTATGGAGGATCTACAAGTGAAAGAGGAGGGAGACGAAAAAGATTATACATAGTAACAAGTGCCGGATTCGCAATCCTGGGAGCGATGAAAGCTGCAAGAATGGATCTCTGGAAACTTTTGCCCGAATTGAAAACTTTTGGAGCATGAATAACAATGGTATCCCCAAATGGGCAAATAAATTCCTATCCACAATTTGTCCCGACCATTTAATCGAAGAAATCGAAGGTGACCTTATTCAAAAATTTAATCGTGACATAAAGAATTTTGGAGAGAAGAGAGCGAAGAGGAGATTGTTGTGGAATATCATTCGCTTTTTTCGTCCTGGAATAATTTTCAGAAATAGATTTTCAGTTGATTTAAACCAAGGATATATGCTTACAAATTATTTCAAAGTGGCTGCGCGGGTAATGTTGCGCAACAAAGCGTACGCAGTTATTAACATAGCAGGGCTTGCTCTCGGCATCACGAGTGCAATTCTTCTTTTTCTTTGGATTGCAAAAGAATTCAACTACGAACAGTTTCATGTCGACAAAGATCGGATATATGAAGCCTGGAACCGCGAATTAGCCAATGGTGAAATAAACTGTTGGAGCACAACACCCCGCATTCTTGCCCCCACTTTAGTAGAAGAATATCCCGCTGTGGAAAGCGCCATCAGCTATGGAGCTTATCACTCCTCGCATTTATTCACTGCGGGCAAAACGCAATTGATAAAAACCTCAGGCGTATTTACAGATGCTTCGTTCCTCACCATGTTTTCATTTCCGCTATTAAAAGGAAATCCTTCTACGGCTTTGGGCAATCCAAATTCAATTGTCATCACCGAAAGTTTTGCGAAACAATTGTTTGGAGACAAAGAGCCTTTTGGTGCGGATGTTACTATTGGCGAGTCAGGATACACTTTTCCTTTTACAGTAACCGGCATTTTAAAAGACTTGCCTTCCACTACCGAGTTTCATTTCGACTATTTGGTTTCATGGCAGTTTTTGGAAAGCTTAGGAGAAAAGGATACTTATTGGGGAAATAACTCAGTGCTCACCTTTGTAAAGTTAAGAGAAGGGGAAGACGTAAATCAATTCACTGAAATTGTAAAAGACATTGCCAAAAAACATTCTAAGGAAGAAAGTTCGGTAGAAGTATTTTTATACCCATTGACCAAGTTGCGTCTTTACTCAAAGTTTGAAAATGGCGTGCAAGCAGGAGGCCGAATCGAAAATATTCGCATGATAGGCATACTTGGCATCTGTTTGATTGCGATAGCCTGTATCAACTTTATAAACCTCAGCACCGCTCGTGCACAAAAGCGAGCCAAGGAAGTGGGTGTTCGCAAAGTGACCGGTGCGCATAGGCACTCACTCATCATCCAGTTTTTATGTGAATCCGTTTTGCTTGCATTGGGAGCAGGGATCATTTCCATCGTAATTGTCTTTCTCTCGCTTCCGTCATTTAGCATGCTAGTCCAGCAGTCATTGTCTTTGGATTTTCAAAGTATAACATTCTGGTCGATAGCAATCGCATTCATTGTGTTTATTGGTGTATTGGCCGGAAGTTATCCTGCTTTTTACCTTTCCTCTTTTCATCCAGTGCGCATCCTCAAAGGTGCGCCAATCACATCGGCTCATCGCGGTAGGCTTAGGCAATTGCTAGTGGTGTTGCAATTTGGTTTTGCGGTTACTATGATCCTATCCGTTATTGTTATCGGTAAGCAAATCAGATATGCACAACACCGGGAGGCAGGATATGCCAAGGATCATCTGATCTATCAACCAATGACCGGTGATCTTGAAAAGAATTATCAAGCCTACAAAAATGAACTGCTATCATCGGGTGTAGCCACATCGGTAACAAAAACAAGTGCCCCCATCACTGAGCGATGGAGCAACACCAATGAAATAAGTTGGAATGGCAAAGACCCTTTGGACAAAATACTAATTGAACGATTTAATGTAGATGAAGATATTTCAACTACCGCTGGGCTTACGATCCTCGAGGGTAGGGACATGGATCTTCAACACTATCCGTCAGACTCCACCGCAGTACTGCTCAATGAAACGGCTGCCAAGTTGATGGGCTTTAAGCACCCTGTTGGTGAAATTATTCTTGACAATGAAATTGAATGGCATGTCATCGGTGTCATCAAAGATTTTGTTCTCACATCACCGTATCAAAAAATTGAACCTTTGGTTATACTTGGAGGCAAAAAAGAAATGTTTGGAACCATTCACATTCGGTTAAACCCCAACCGTCTTGTTCCGCCTACCATGGAAGCAATTTCCGAATTGTACTCAAAATATAATCCAGATTATCCTTTTGAATATCATTTTGTAGACGAGGAATACCAACGAAAGTTTTCGAGTCTCAAGGCAACACTTACCATCACCACCTTATTTGGTTCCATCGCGATATTTATCGCATGCCTAGGATTGCTAGGGCTCTCCACTTTTATGATTGAATCTCGTGTAAAAGAAATCGGTATACGGAAAGTGATGGGCGGATCGGTGATCAACATCATCAAACTATTAAGTATTGATTCACTAAAGCCTATTTTGGTTGCCATTATTATTTTCACCCCCTTGGCCTGGTTGGCAATGAGTTGGTTCTTACAGACTTTTGACTACCGAATTGCATTGAACATCTGGGTTTTTCTATTGGCAGGGCTTTCTATCATAACAATTGGACTGCTGACAATTGGATTACAAACTTTTGGAGCAGCGAACGGAAATCCAGCGAAGAACTTAAGAGCAGAGTAGTTTTATTTGCTCCTCTTCAAATCTGGTTTTCGTATTAAGCCACTATGATTGTCGTATTGTCCCCTCGGTCTTGTACTCCCCATAGCCTCTCCTCGGTCTGTGTCCCCACAGACCGAAACCCACATTCAAAACTTCTCCTGATAATCCGTAAGGAATCCAAATTCATCAATTCCCTTTTCATAAAATAATGCCGAAGACCATTTATACTTTTCAGGCATGTCCACCAGATTCCAGTGCGCTTGTAATGGATTGGTATGGATATACTCTAGTTTTTGCTCCACCATTGCCTTAGAGTTAATGAACACTGCCAATGGATCGCGTTGCCAAAACCGATGCAAACGTTCCGGTGATTTTGGTTCCTTGTAAGCAACCAACAATGTCTTATCCGCCACGGTAAGGTGCTTTAAAAACTGGTGGCTGGTAAACTTATTAAAACTAGCATGTGGCATTTCTTTTCCGTTCATGCTGATCATTTCCCAAACAATATGGATATGATTGGGCATGATCACATAACCATAAACAACAATCTTCCCTCGTTGCACCAAGTTTTTCAAAGATTCGATTATTATCATCTTGAATTCATCGTGGACAAGCAATGGATTCCAATCTTTTATGCTGTCCGTCCAAAAGTAAACTTCGTTTAAGTCCATTCGTGAGTTGCGAATGCTTTTATAATTTGGGGGTTGTATATCCATTGTAGCTATCGTTTGATTTTACGGTTTCGGTCTGTGGGGACACAGACCGAGGTAAAGACACAGACCGAGGAAAAAGACAGACTGAAAAAATCGATCCTTATCGACAAGATAAAAATAAAAAAGAAAAAGATTAATATATAGAAACACTGAAAGCCTGCACAACAAATTAAAGACTCCCTTTTGAGCACCACATAAAAGTCAGATAGCTTCATAACCGACCCTCGGTCTTTGTCCACACAAACAGAAACTTTCCCTCACTCACCCCTCCGGTCTGTGACCGAAACTCTTTTCAACCGATCCTTGCTTAACAGAAAGACTGCCTTCCCAAAAACCAAATTTTCCCTCCCTCGGTCTTTGTCCTCACCTCTCCTCGGTCTGTGTCCTCACAGACCGAAACTCCCTCAGCCATATATTTACTAAAGCAATGTCCTCACTGCCAAACCACCCGCAAAAACCAAATTTTATAATATCACCTATCCTTCATGCCAATTCATCATATTCCTTATTTTTGCCACCAAATCGATCAATCAAATAAGGAATTACCAATACCATGGCCGAATACAGCAACCAGACCATCCGTGAAATTGAAAAGAAGTGGCAACAGAAATGGGAGCAGGATGCTGTCTTTAAAGTAGAGCGTGACCCTTCCAAACCAAAATACTATGTGTTGGACATGTTCCCCTACCCTTCCGGTGCGGGACTGCATGTTGGACACCCGCTCGGCTACATTGCTTCCGATATCGTTTCCCGCTATAAGCGAATCAAAGGGTTTAATGTATTGCACCCAATGGGCTTCGATAGTTTTGGTTTACCTGCGGAGCAGTATGCAATTGAAACGGGACAACATCCTGCCCAAACAACTGAAAAAAATATTGAAACTTTTAAAGCCCAGTTAAATAAAATCGGCTTTTGCTACGATTGGGACCGTGAAGTAAGAACCAGTAATCCCGAGTATTACAAATGGACACAATGGATTTTCCTGCAGCTCTTTAATAGTTATTTCTGCAATACCCAACAAAAGGCCCGACCCATAACTGATCTTGTAAAGAAATATGAAACGCAGGGCTGCAAGCATTTTACTGGCGAAGCCTGGAATGCTTTTGATGAGAAAGAAAAAAGCGAATGGCTGATGAAGCGCCGCCTGGCATTTAGTTCTTATGGTGAAGTAAATTGGTGCGAAGCGCTTGGTACCGTATTGGCTAATGATGAAGTGGTGAATGGTGTGAGCGAACGAGGTAGCCACCCCGTAATAAAAAAGAAAATGCGCCAATGGTACCTGCGCATTACGGCTTATGCCGATCGTTTGTTGCAGGGCCTGGATACAGTGAACTTTAGTGAGAGCATGAAAGAAATGCAACGCAACTGGATTGGCAGGAGCGAAGGCGCAGAAATGGATTTCAACATCAAAGATTCAAAAGGCACTCTTAAAGTTTACACTACCCGGCCCGATACTATTTTTGGAGTGGATTTTATGGTGCTTGCCCCCGAACATGATCTGGTGAAAAACATAACCAGCCCGGCACAACAGG
>JBGTGG010000286.1:0-7622 GCA_041746855.1 Cyclobacteriaceae bacterium
GGAGGTGTGGGCATCGGGCGTTACGTACATGCGCAGTCGTGAAGCGCGCATGGAAGAATCGAAAGACGCGGGGGGAGGTGATTTTTATGCACGTGTTTATGATGCGGAGCGCCCGGAACTTTTCTTTAAATCACCGGCTTACCGTGTAGTAGGTTCTGGTGATCATGTTCGCATTCGTAAAGATTCACAATGGAATGTTCCAGAACCTGAACTTACCTTGTTTATTTGTTCATCAGGAACTATTGAAGGTTACACGGTTGGTAATGATATGTCCTCACGGGATATTGAAGGGGAGAACCCGCTTTACTTACCGCAAGCAAAATCGTATGATGGTGCGACTGCCATTGGCCCTTGTCTCTATGTGCCCGGTGAACCGATCAATCCGGAAACATTAATTCAAATTGATATTTTAAGAAATGGACAGTCTGTTTTTTATAATGAAATAGCCATTAATAGAATGAAGCGAAAGCATACCGAGTTGGCCGAATATTTATTTCGTGAACTTTCTTTCCCTTACGGCACCTATCTCATGACCGGAACAGGGATTGTTCCTCCGGATGATTTTACCTTGCACCTGGATGACGAAGTACAAATTTCAATAGAAGGAATTGGTACGTTGATAAATCGCGTGACACAATAAACACCGAAACATTTTACATTACAAAATCGAAAACAATACAATGATTGAAGGAAAACAGATTATAGGTTTTGAAACAGTAGCTGCGGGTGCAGAAAAATTTGAAGCGTTCAACCCTGCCACCGGAAAAAAATTAGACTATACTTTTAGCATGGCAACCTCGGCAGAAGTTAATACTGCAGCAGAAAAAGCTGCGCAAGCATTTCAGGTGTATAGAAAAAAAACAGGTGTTGAGAAAGCAATCTTTCTTGAAACCATTGGTGAAGAAATTGTTGCCCTTGGTGATGAACTCATCGATATATGTTGCCAGGAATCAGCCTTGCCGAAAGGAAGGATTGAAGGAGAACGTGGACGTACTGTAAATCAACTGAAACTATTCGCGAACCTGCTGCGTGAAGGATCGTGGCTGGATGCGCGCATTGAAACAGCCGATCCTTCCCGTGCTCCGCTTCCAAAACTGGATATACGCTATATGGAAATTGGACTGGGGCCGGTAGTGGTTTTTGGTGCCAGCAACTTTCCGTTGGCATTTTCAGTAGCAGGTGGGGATACAGCTTCAGCACTAGCAGCCGGTTGTACGGTAATCGTGAAAGCACATCCTGCACATCCTGCCACCAGCGAACTTGTTGGACGGGCCATTCAGAAAGCAGCAAAAAAAGCCAACATGCCCGATGGCGTGTTCTCTTTGCTTTTCGATAAAGGGATTGACGTGGGCGTTCAATTGGTAAAACATCCCGCAGTGAAGGCTGTTGGATTAACAGGTTCTTTCAATGCAGGGAAAGCGTTGTTTGATGTAGCGGTAAAGCGTGAAGTCCCCATACCGGTTTATGCAGAGATGGGAAGCACCAATCCTGTTTTCATACTTCCGGAAGCAATGCGTGAACAAGGTGAAAAAATTGCAGCCGGATTTGCGGGTTCTGTTACGCTTGGCGTTGGACAGTTCTGCACAAACCCCGGCATTCTTATCCACGAGAACACACCCGGTACGAAAGAATTTACAAATCACCTACAGGATGAATTTAAAAAAACTTCCGGTGGAACGATGTTATCAGAAACAATTTTCAAAACCTACGGCAAAGGCGTGGAGCATCATACAAAAGTTGAAGGAATGGAAGTATTGGCAGAAGGGAATAATGCAACTGAAAATTTTGCGGCAAAGCCAACGCTTTTCAAAACTTCAGCTGATACGTTTACAAAAGTCAAAGAACTTTCAGAAGAGATATTTGGTCCTACGAGTATCATTGTAGAGGCAGACTCAAAAGAAAAAATTTTAGAAGTCGCAAGAAATTTATCAGGACATATTACCGCCACGGTACACGGAACGGAAAATGACCTGCTGGCATATGCAGACTTAATTGATATTTTGGAACAAAAGGTAGGGCGTGTCGTGATCAATGGATATCCAACAGGTGTTGAAGTTTGCCATGCCATGGTACATGGTGGACCATATCCTGCCACAACAGACGGACGAAGTACTTCCGTTGGATCAGCTGCAATTCATCGCTTTACGCGCCCGGTGTGTTATCAAGCATTGCCGGATCAATTGCTTCCGCCTGAACTTAAAAATGAAAATCCATTAAACATTTGGCGCCTGGTAAATGGACAAACAACGCAGGCGAAAATTGACTAGGATTTTTTCTGAAAAGTTTTTGTTTTGCCTTCACCAATAAACGTAATGCGGCCCTGCATTCCTATATGAAAAATAGTGTCTTACTCTTTTTGGTTTATGCATTCCTATTTAATTGTACTGCTATCGCGCAAACCGATTCACGGCTTAGACTCTGGTATACAAAACCAGCAGAGATGTGGGTGGATGCTTTGCCGGTTGGCAACGGCAGGCTGGGGGCTATGGTATTTGGAAATGTTTCGCGCGAAACAATTCAACTAAACGAACACACGGTCTGGAGTGGAAGCCCCAATCGTAATGATAATCCTGATGCTCTTGCCTCGCTTTCGGAAATCCGTCAACTTATTTTTGATGGCAAACAGAAGGAAGCTGAACAGCTTGCGAATAAAACAATCATTACAAAAAAATCACACGGTCAGATGTTTCAACCCGTTGGAAATCTTCAATTGGATTTTCCCGGGCATGATCAGTATAGTAATTATCAGCGTGAACTCGATATTGAACGAGCAATAGCTAAAACCACCTATACGGTTGGCAGCATTATCTATACCCGGGAAATAATAGCTTCCCTTACTGAACGTGTAATCGTAGTTCACTTAAAAGCAAGCAAACCAAAAAGCATATCGTTTACAACTTCATTTACAACGCCTCACCAAAAGGCAATCATCGAAACAACTGGTAAAGATTTGACATTAGCGGCTACAACATCCGACCATGAAGGTGTGGAAGGTAAAATTAAGTTTAAGGGAATTACACGCATTAAACTGGATGGCGGGAAACTACTTGTTTCAGATACATCCTTGGTTGTTCAAAATGCAAATGCGGCTACCCTGTATATTTCAATCGCTACCAACTTCAATAGTTACAATGATATCAGCGGAAATGAGAATACCCGCGCGGAGGATTACATGAACAAAGCATTCGATACTTCTTATAAAAAGATTTTGGAGCAACATGTTGCAGCCTTTCAACATTATTTTAATCGGGTGAAACTTGATCTGGGTGTTACGGATGCGATCAAACTGCCCACGGATCAACGGTTGAAAAATTTTAGTCAGGTAAACGATCCACATTTTGCAGCACTCTATTTTCAATATGGACGCTATCTGCTGATTTCATCTTCACAACCCGGAGGTCAACCCGCCAATTTACAGGGTATTTGGAATGATAGAATGAAACCGCCCTGGGATAGCAAGTATACGATTAACATTAATGCCGAAATGAATTATTGGCCGGCAGAAAAAACAAATCTTTCTGAACTGCACGAGCCCTTCCTAAAAATGGTGCGTGATCTTTCCGAGACGGGTCAGGAAACTGCGAAAACAATGTATGGTGCCCGTGGTTGGATGGCGCATCACAACACCGATATCTGGCGAGCAACCGGTGCCATTGATGGTGCCTTTTGGGGAGTATGGGTTTCCGGTGGGGGATGGACCAGCCAGCATCTTTGGGAACACTATCTATATAATGGTGACGCAGAATATCTCGCATCAGTTTATCCTATTCTGAAGGGAGCAGCTGTGTTTTATGCTGACTTTCTGATCGAACACCCTGCTCATAAATGGTTGGTGATCAATCCGGATATGTCGCCAGAGAATGCACCAAAAGAACATCAGGGTTCATCGTTGGATGTTGGGACAACGATGTCGAATCAAATTATATTCGATGTGTTTAGTTCAACAATTCGGGCTGCCAATATTTTGAATCAGGACCTTGCTTTTGCTGATACACTAAAACAATTGCGTGATCGGCTTCCTCCCATGCACATTGGGAAGCATGGTCAGTTGCAAGAATGGTTGGAAGACATCGATGATCCTAATGACAACCATCGCCATGTTTCGCATTTATATGGCTTATATCCTTCCAATCAGATTTCACCGTACCATACCCCAGAACTTTATAGTGCAGCAAAAAAAACGTTGATCCAACGTGGTGATGTTTCAACAGGATGGAGCATGGGATGGAAAGTAAATTGGTGGGCGCGTTTGCGCGATGGAAACCATGCGTATAAATTGATTCAGGATCAACTTACACCAGTAGGCACGAACGAAGGCGGGGGAGGAACATACACGAACCTCTTTGATGCACATCCGCCTTTTCAAATTGATGGCAATTTCGGTTGCACATCGGGCATAGCAGAAATGTTGATGCAAAGTGGATACGATGCTATTCATATTTTACCAGCACTTCCTGATGTATGGCCTTCAGGCAGTGTGCGTGGTTTAAAAGCGAAAGGTGGTTTTGAAATTGTCGAATTAGTGTGGAAAGATTCGAAGGTGGTAAAGGTGGTGATCAAATCCACGCGGGGGGGCAACCTGCGATTGAGGGTTCCAAATGCACTTGCCGGAAACGGTATTCAAGTGATGGAAGCAACGGATAAAAATGAAAACCCTTTTTATTATTTGGAGGAGTTGCCTCGGCCAATCTTATCGCAACTTGCAGAAGTTGAATTACCGCAATTAACGGAAACATTTCTGTATGACCTGTCAACAGAGGGTGGGAAGCAGTATATATTCATATCCCGCTAACCGGACCCTTATAATTTTTTTCACTGGGCATTTGCTTCTACATGTATGAGCAAAGCATACCCCATTTTTAATGTATTGGTTTTTATACGAGTGAATTCAATACATGAATACGTCTGGCTATTGGCACTAATGATATTATTTCCTGATTATTTTTTCGATGGCATTTCTTTTGAATAGTAAGGGTGAAGTTTAATATGGCGAACGTGATTCGTCCTTTTATCTATTCACAAAAAAATACGAATATGAAAATAGTCAGTAAAAGCAAACCATTTGTTACAGCAATTTTTATGATATCTTTTTTTCTTTTTAGTTGCAACGCGACCAAAACGCAAAAAGGTGGAGCTATTGGCGCGGGTGCAGGGGGTGCTATTGGTGGTATTATAGGCCATCAATCCGGTAACACTGCTGTAGGTGCTATCATTGGCGCAACCGTTGGTGGGGCAGCCGGTGCAATAATCGGTCGGCAAATGGACAAGCAAGCAGAGGAATTAAAAAGAGATTTAGAAGGTGCAACCGTGGAACGTGTAGGGGAAGGCATAAAGATTACGTTTGAATCCGGGTTTATGTTTGCGCATGATTCAGATGCGATTACGGCTGCTACACAAGAAAACCTTTCCAAGCTCGCAGGTACCTTAAATAAGTATGACGATACGAATATCCTCATTGAGGGACATACAGATGCTACGGGAACAGATGAGTATAACATGAAGCTTTCTGAGCGTAGAGCAAGTTCGGTAAAGGATTATTTAAAAAACCAGGGAATTGCATCTAAAAGGATAGAAGATGTAGGATATGGTGAAAGTCAACCCATTGCAGATAATGAAACGACAGACGGACGTCAAAATAACAGACGTGTAGAAGTAGCTATTTATGCCAATAAGAAAATGAGGAAGGCAGCAGAAAAAGGTGAGCTGTAAAACTCAATCAGTTGCTCCTATATCCCAATAGCAAATTCAAATAAAAAAACAGCAGGTGATGTTTAAAGCGCATCACCTGCTTTGTTTATATGGGATGGGATTTTGTAGACCCCTCCGTTTTTATCTTACTGTACATCACAGTGTGGCGATGGTGGCATTGTCAATATAGTTTCCGTACGTTTCTTTATAGCGGATTTTTTTCTCCAGTGCCTGAATAACTTTGGCGCAGAAGTCCACTTCATAGAGTGTATTCATTCTGCTCATGGTACCCGGACTAAAAACATTTATTTCCATCAGTTTATTACCCACAATATCAATCCCAACTAAAAACATTCCATCTTGAACTAACTTGGGTCTCAACACACGCGCCAGATCTAATATTTCGTCTGTAACCGTTGCTTTTTTGGTAGCACCACCAGCACTGATGTTGCTCCTGATATCATTCTCTTTGTTCACTCTTCTGATAGCTGCATACTTGTTGTCCACTTTTAAAGGAAGCCCATTCATGAGAAACAAACGAATATCACCTTCTTTCGCATCTGGCAAATATTCCTGCGCGATAATGTATCCATCACGACTGATGGCATCAATGATCTGCGAAAGGTTCATCCGGTTTTTTTTGCTTACAAAGAAAACGTTTTTGCCACCCGAGCCTTGTAAGGGCTTCAAAATTATTTTTTGCTTTTGCATTTCAAAAAAATCTTCGATTTCTTTTTGATCGCGGGTGATGATCGTTTCGGGGCGAAGTATTTTGGGGAAATGTTGGAAATACATTTTGTTAATGGCATCCGAAAGTTTTTCAGGATTGTTGACCACGATCACATTATCACGTAAGGCAATCTGACTGAAAATGTAAGGTGCGTTTTGCGCCCAGTTTCGTTTATCAATATCCTCGCTGGGATCATTGCGTAAGAAAATCACATCCAGTTGTTCCGAACTGATCCTGCACCATTCACTTGCTTGCAACGCTTTCAAAAATGTTTCGGCAGATTTAAATGCGCGTGTGTTCACGGTTTTGGCGCGGGCGGTCAGGTGGCCATCGTGACTGTAGCCCAAGTCACCAACACCAACCACATAGATGGAATGACCCATTTTATACGCGGCCAACGCAAGGTGCATAGTAGTATAACCGGGCTTTTCTGTTGCAAGGTCATTGATAATAAACGCGATGTTCATAATTGTGGAGTTAATAAGGTTGAGATGTCGGTATTTGTTTTTAAATGTTCAATTCTTTTTTTTACGGCTTCCGTTTGAAAATAGGGACTTAGAAAGGGTGGTTTCAATATTTTTCGATGCATTAATTCCTGGATGACTGGCACATGTTTGATGTGGAATTTTCCACTGTACAAAATTTCCAGGTTGCCACCAGCCTGAAGGTATTTTAACAGCTGCAGTACTCCCGAAAGATAGAGTGCATCTTTTGTGAAGCCTCCACCGCGAAATACACGCATGGTGATGAGGTAAGAAGTTTTCGCATCAAAACCATATCGCTCATTTAATTCACGAAAAGTCTCGATGAAGTCAGCACCTTTTTCCATGGCATACACTGCGCGTACCCTTCCGGCCAAAAGTTTTAATCGTCCGGGGGTAAGCCCGCCTGTTAAGTACTCAGCAACCACGGCAAGCCCTTCCTGTAGTTGCTCATATCCCGCAAACCCAGCAAACATTTGTTGTAAGGGTTGTTGATAGCCATTGCAATAGGTGAGGATGTGTGTTCCTACTTCGTGTTGGATCAACGCTTCAATTCTGTTTTCGGAAACACTAAAGTCGGCACTAATCAGCAAGTGGCTTTTGGATACCATGATGCCACTTAAATCTTTTCGGATTTGCACCTGGAGGTCAATACCCGGAAATTCCTCTTTGTATACTTCAAGCTCTTTTCTGGCGTGTGCCGCAAAGGCATGACAATCCAC
>JBGTGG010000287.1:0-17358 GCA_041746855.1 Cyclobacteriaceae bacterium
TTCAGATCAACAATGGGTAATTGTTTGTCATCGGCATATTTGAAAAGGATCATCAATACACCGGTCTGCACTTCGTTCAGCTCCAATATTTTGCTCAGTAATACCGGGCCGAATTCAGAAACCGTAGCGCGCATTTGTGCACCTAATTTTCCCGACAAGGAATACAACTCAATTGGAAATGCAGATGGAGAGTAATCAATACCCAATAGATTGGCGCGTTCTAAAATACGATCATTGGACGCTGCTTCTTTCCCCATTCCAGAGAGATCGCCTTTCATATCCGGCATAAATACGGCAACACCTTCTTTTGATAATTGCTCGGCTATTAATTGTAGTGTTCTTGTTTTACCAGACCCGGTGGCACCTGTTACCAGACCGTGCCGATTCATCATGCGTAATGATAAATTGACACGCGCATCAGAAACGATTTCACCATCCAACAGTCCAGACCCAATATAGATCGAAGGAGATTTAAATGAATAGGATTTGTTTACAGCATCTGTAAATCCGTGTCTGCTCATGTTATTTATTTCTCAGCAAAATTTTGAATTGAGTAGGTAAAACCCAGTGAAAAAACCTGCGTGAACTGCGCCCCCGGATCCTGATCAAAGTCGTACAACAAAATACCACCTAAGTTCGCACTAATAAATTTATTGACCTTGGCGGAAAACATGGCCTCAAACCGATGGTCAATGGTCTTCATCTCCAATGTTTCATAGTTTGCAAACATCACATAGCGCATTTTCAAATTGATATTTGTTGCAATGTCTTTATCAAACTCCGACACCAATTGAAACGCCAACCATTCCCATCGGACGGTCTCCCCTATTTCAACGCCATAGGGTGTTAATGGATCCACAGCGGTATAGTCTTCACTATTCCTTACAATGGTCAAGCGGGGTGCAAAAGGCGACATCCTGACAAAGAAATAGTCAACGGGTTTATATTGGATACCCCACGCGTTGGTAATGAATGCGGGGGCCAAAAAATCAGAAATGAGCACAGATTGCTCCACTCCATTACCATCCTTTTCATATTTATAACCGGGAGCAAACTGGGTAAGCAAATTCATAGAAACATAGAGGCTCCACTTATCACTTAATTGCTGTCCATATTTGGTATCGAGATAAATGCGGTCTACTGTTTTCCTAAAGCCCTGACCATCGTTGTTGACAAATCCATAAAGAAAATCAAGGGTATTATCCCAAGAGTGTTTGTCCCTTTTATAATTCGCCTTATAATTAATGGCTGCATTAAATCCAATTGAGTTAACTCCACCGCCTGTCCAGTTGCTGGAAAAGGCTGCCTGATTTAAATTTAAAGCTCCACGAAAGCTTTTTTTCCAGAAAGAGGTTGTGTCGATATTGACAATTTGGGAATATGAAAGTGTGCTCACAAACAAGAGCGCCACTGTAACGATCTTTTTTATCTTCATTTGAAAAAGGGTTTATTGCCCAAATAAACAATAAAACCTGATACAAAAAAGCCTAGATACTGTTTAACTTTATTTCGTCAAGGGCAATTTCGGTAAGCGGCTTGGTAATGAATTTAATGACATGATTGTTGTTGACGATCTTATCAATGTCGCGCTTGTTGTCAGAACTGGAAAGGATGATAACCTTGCACTTGCTTTTTACGATTTCGTTGAATTTCTCAAATTCATAAAGAAAAACGAACCCATCAACTATGGGCATATTGATATCCAGGAAGATAAGGCTTGGAAGATCATCTGCGCTGTTCTCGTTTTCCCGCAAGTACTCCAACGCTGCCTTTCCGGAACCTTTTACCTCTACACGCTTTGCAAATTTCGTGATTTCGATGATCCGTTTACTGATAAAATTATCAGTATCGTTATCGTCCACAAGCATTACAATATCAATCGTTCTGTCCTCTGACATTATGTAATTAAAAATTTAACCATCTAAGGATTACAAAAATATTCTTTTTGAAGAATAATGAGCCACCTTGGCAAGGAATTAGCGCAAATAGGTAATAAAATAACGAAAAAAGCAAAATTACTTTTGTTGGACCTTCAACCGTTCTCCTACACTGACTGAAAACTCACTTTTATCATTCCATTCCATCAATTCCTTTATAGTAACACCATATTTTCGGGCAACACTGTACAATGTTTCCGAAGATTTAACTTCGTGGAAGATCACCCCTGATGCACTAGCAACCTCTTCAGAAGCCTCGACAATTATTTGATTATCAGGAAGTATCAAAACCTGGCCAGGCTTAATTCCATCAGCAATCCGGATATTATTGGCGGTGGTGATCGCCATTACTTCCAGATCATATTTTTTGGCTATCCCATACAATGTCTCACCTTGCGTTACAACATGCTGGGTAGGTTTGGGCGTTTGAACAGGTTTTTCCGATACAACCGGGTCGCTAACTGTATCAGTACTCGAAGCATCAGATATTGAAGATTTTTCTTGCTGAATCGGGGCTTCCGTTACGACCGTGAGGTTTTTGCTTGCAACCGTTTGGTCTTTATTAATAGCGGGAATAGTTGGCGAGGCCACAGCAGGTGTTGTCTGGCTCCATGAAAATGATTGGCCTTCATCCAATTCAACCGCATCGGCAATAACTTCTGTTCCGGTTGCATTTTTTGGTTTTTTAGACGCAAGCCAAACGGTTGATCCCACCGGCAAATTTGATGAACCGGTTGTCCGGTTGAATTTCTCCAGCTTCTTCAGTTGCACACCGTATTGTTGGCTCACTTTCCATAAATCTTCCCGGGTCTCAACTTTATGATAGGCTTCACTTCCACGTGTCCGTTTCCGTGAAACAAAATAGTACTGTCCTTCAATAATCGGATCGCTTATGGAAATATCATTGCACTTCAGGAAATACGACACATCTACGTTAGCCCGTTTGGCAAGGGTTGCAGGCTTATCACCCGCCACAGCCAATATCACTGGAACACCATTTATTTTGGAACGTTTTGATTCTTTTGCAATAGGTTGGATGGTAGGCTTGCTCAGCGATTCGGTAAGCTTGGTATTTTCAAGATTTGCAATCAACGTCATGTCTACCTCTTTTCCGCTCGCCACTGGAATGGCAACAAAGTACGATCTGTCAGCTGGGATCTGTTTTCCACGAACCCACTTATTATATTCTTTTAAATCCTCTTCCTTTACAGAAAGCTCTTCAGCAAGTTCTGAAAAACTCTTGTTGCCTTTGTTTTCAAAAAGCACCAATTGTGTAACACCGGGGCTATTCACTAACCCTTCGAATGCGATTTTATGGGCGAGGAATTTCTTTACATACCAATATGTTTTGCTGGTGATGTCCATTTCTTTAGCACCACTCTGATAATTTTTCTCAGCCTTCATTACACCTCCCGCTCCCATCTGATAAGCCTGTAGTGCAAACAGCCAATTATTAAAATAAAAATTGTTCTTTTTGATATACCGCGCTGCGGATGTGGTACTGGAAACAATGTTCATGCGTTCATCAACTTGTTTATCAACCCGCATTCCCATTTCCTCAGCAGTAAAATCCTTGAATTGCCAATACCCCACTGCATTGGAAACAGAAACAGCATCAGGGATCAAGGCACTCTCCTGAAGCACGAGGTATTTAAAGTCATCGGGCAAGCGCTCTTCCTGAAATATTTTTTCAATAATCGGAAAATACGTTCGGGCTTTTTCTACTTTGATCGCCAGGTGTCTTGGCGATTGCCACAATGCATCTACATCTTTCTGGATTTCTTTTCTGGCATCATCCCGAATGGATAACGTGATCCCTGCAAAATCCATTTTCTTTGGGACTTGAGGAGTCTGCGCGGCTGCTGAAATAGTGGCAGCAAAAAATAGCGCTAATATTCTCATAGCTTAAATATTAGTTTCGTTTACAAAGATACTTTTCTTATCATCATAATACCATCACGTATCGGCAATAAAACGTTTTCAACCCGTTTATCGGTATGAACCTTGGCATTAAATTCCAAAATTGCCATGGTATCCTTGTCTTTGCTCCCATCAACAACTTTTCCACTCCACAATACATTATCGGCAAGGATAATTCCATTGTCCCGAACTTTATCAATTACCAGATCAAAGTATGCGGAATAGTTCATTTTGTCGGCATCAATAAATACAAGGTCAAACGTGTGGGAAAGCGTTGGGACAATCTCCAATGCGTTTCCGATACGATAATCAATCTTCTCAACCACTCCGGCTATTTCCAAATTCCTTCGAACCCGCGGAGCAAGCTCTTCATTGATATCTATCGTGACTACAGCACCGCCAGGTTGAAGGCCTTCTGCCAGACAAATGGCAGAGTACCCTGTATACGTTCCGATTTCAAGAATATGTTTCGGTTTTAAAATCTGGCTAATCATCGCCAGTACCCTTCCCTGTAAATGGCCAGATAACATCCGCGGTTTAAGCACATTCGCATGTGTATCACGTTTGATCCGCGCCAGATATTCCGGTTCGGCAGTGGTATGGTTTTCTGTGTATTGAAGTATTTCTTCTGGTAAAAAATCCATTCTAGTTTTCCGGTAGCATCATTAAATAACTCAATTTCTTATCGGTAAACATCTTAGCTGATATATCCAGAAGCTTTGTGGGATTGATGTCATCAATTGCCATAAAGACTTCTTCAATAGTCGGCACCCTTCCCAGATCAAGAATTGCCCTACCCATCATTAACATAACGTTCAATTTATTTTCTTCCGAAAAAGCCAATTGTCCTTTCATTTGTTCCTTTGCTCGCGAGAGCTGTTTGGTGGTCAAGGGTGTCTCGCAAAGTCTTAGCATCTCTTTTTTTACAAGTGCCAAACACTTATCAAGTTTGTTGGGTTCAGTACCAAAATAAATAGAGAACAAGCCTGTATCTGTAAACGTGTAGTTGTGTGCTTCTACGGAATATACAAGTCCATGCTTTTCGCGCAGCACTGCATTTAATCGTGAATTCATGGCAGGACCTCCCAGGATATTTACAAGCAATGAAAACGGTATGCGGTTTTTATCATGAATGGAATAAGACAATCCACCAAGCATGGCTCGTGATTGCTTTACCTGCCTTCTTACTATTCGTTCACTTGCCCGGGTGGTGGTCACTTTTTTGCGAAGAGGGTTCGCAATAAAAGTGGGAACCTCTAAGTATTTCTGTGCAAGCTTTTCAACACGTGCCTGATCAATATTTCCAACAACCGAAAAAACAATCCGGTTGGTTCGTAAATTTTCCTTCAGGAATTTTTTAAAATCATTGCGCTTAAAATTTCGAACCGTGTGCGGACTTCCCAGAATGTTCATCCCCATGGGATGTCGTTTGAATACTACCTCATCGAACTCATCGGTCAAACTATCATCCGGATCATCTTTGTACATGCTCATCTCTTCGAGAATTACGTTTCGCTCGCGAAGGATTTGATGCTCCGGAAAAACAGAGTTAAAGGTGATGTCACTTAATATGTCAACCGCTTTTTCAAAATACGCATCGCGGATAGATGCATAAAAGACAACTTTCTCTTTATCGGTATAGGCATTTAAATCACCGCCTACTGATTCAAGATAATTGATGATGTGATGGGCCTTTCTGTTCTTGGTTCCTTTAAATGCCATGTGTTCCCAAAAGTGGGTAATGCCCTGATTCCCCTCGTGCTCATCTCGACTACCGATATCAAGAAAAATTCCACAATGAACGATTTTGGTATGTGTTACTTGTTGGTGAACAACCCGAATGCCATTGGATAAAGAAAAAATAGTTGGATTCTTCATATGTGATTGCAAAGTTAAAAGGAAAAACTACCTGTCCCAACTACGAACACAGTAGCCCGTAAACGGTCAATTCAAATTGTTCAACCTTTGATATTTAGTATTTTTAGTAAGTTTTTTATGGCATAACTCTTGTTAATTTCTCAACACTATGGAAACGCAAAAAGTAAAGACCTGCTTCACCATTACCTTTACTGGTGAACAATACGATAAAGCGAAGGCTTTTGTAGAAGACATGAAACGCCATCCAAACCGCGTGTATTGGAATGGTAAAACCGGAAAAACAGATAGTGAGTTAATCATTGAACAAATAACCCACCGTATCCTCTCCGGTTTTTATAATGATGATCCCTTCAATGCAAGGCGGCACATTATCCGAATGGACAGCGCCATCAATGGTTAATCAATGTTTTGAAAATACGCTGAACAAAAAAGCCCCGACAATTTAAATTGCCAGGGCCTTTTTTTGTGCTTGTTACCTGCTACTTAAGGGCAGCCATAATGTTTCTATTCTTGATAATAGAAGTAGTGCCATTTGAATCGGTGATCTCAAAACGATAGCTATCACCTTCTTTCAAGTTGTACAGTTTTGCAAAATCACCACTCACCCTTTCTAGTTCCTCATATACAATTTCATTCTGCGCATTGTAAATCTTCACACCAACAATTTCCGGAGATAATTTTTTTCCGATCGTCAACACAAATTTTTCAGGCGATTCGGAAAGTTGAATAACACCAATCAAACTTTTTGATTTTGGAGCATAGTGGTGAAATACATCTGTATGTTCACAGTTGCCATCTTCTACAACAACCCTATAATCACCTTCATCGAGTTTATCAAGATTATAAGGACGCATAAACCCATCGACATTGCGAATATTCTCTTTAAAGATGGCCTTATTGTCCTTGTTGTAAATAGTGACCTTTACATTATCCGATCCTTCACATTTATAAAAGAGTTTAAATATTGAGCCTTGCTTGATAACTGCTAAACCTGTTTTACTTGAATTTTCTGGATCGACTTCAATCCCACCTGCGAACATTACACTGCTGAACAACGTCAGCACAGCAAAAATAGAGAGGGTCTTTTTCATGTGCTTTGCATTAATAATTTTGTTTTAGATAGTCCTATGACGTGCCATTGGCATCAGAAGTTGCAAATGATAGGTTACTAAATCATTAATACAGAAAAATACCCCCAGGTGTGGTGTCGAAAGTGTTTGGTAGTGAACAGTACAAAAACTTATTGAAACATATTACTATGAAATAAAATACTTCGAAATGGCAAGTGTTCAGTATTGTATTTGATATAAAGGTTGCAACGCATAGCGATTGGTAATTTTTTGTTCACCTTCAAGAAATGAAAGGTTAATAAGAAAAGAGAAACCACCCACCTTTCCACCGGCACGCTCAACAAGCTCGGCAGCGGCAAGGGCCGTCCCCCCGGTTGCCAGGAGGTCATCATGGATCAATGTTTTACAGTTTGGTAAGATCGCATCTTCATGTATTTCGATAGCGGCTGATCCATATTCCAGGTCATACGCCTGGGTTAGGGATTTATAGGGTAGTTTTCCGGCCTTCCGGACAGGGATAAAGGGACATGCCAACGCGTGCGCCAACATCCCACCAAAAATAAAACCCCGTGCCTCAATGCCAAGCACTGCCTCAATTCCTTTGGTGCGCCAGTAGGTTGCTTGTTCTTGTATAATGTCATTGACCAACATCGGATTTGCAAGCACTGGAGTAATATCTTTAAAAACAATTCCGGGCTTAGGATAATCGTGTACATCACGAATGTTTTCAAGCAATCGCTGTCTTAATGTACTTTCAAAAATTGTATCTTCGTGCATCAATGAATAGATCGTTTATGATTTCTAAAACGAAGTAAATTACATTTTTTTATGGAATGCCCATGGATTTAATTCAATCCAAATTAGACTTAACTAGCAAACTCAAAAAATAAGGATATGATTGTTACCACCATGATTGAAGATGAAGTGTATGAATCCATTAATGAAAATGGAAACACGCTTCATATTGATATGCGGAAACCTGAATTGAAAAATGGCCAATCACCAACAGAAGTTTTACTCTCCGCGGTGGCAGCCTGTGGTGCCGTTGATATTGTGATGATGTTGAAGAAAAGAAAAAAGACAATTGTGGATTTCAAGATTGAAACCACTGGCGTCAGGCGGGAAGAAACGCCTCGAAGTTTTACGGCCGTGCATTGTCAATATATCCTTACTTCACCGGATGTAAATGAAGAGGAGTTCAATAAAGTCGCAGCTTTGTCATTGGAAAAATACTGCTCCGTTGCTTCTTCTTTAAATTCAAAAGTTACGCATGGGGTAGAAATTATCCGTCCGTAGCGGGTACTTCTTTTCCGTTTAGGATAACGGTCGCGATTAAATTTGATCCAAAAGCGTAAGGTAAAAATCCAACCGAAGGAATTTCTTTCGTAATAAATACATTGGCTAATTTTCCGTGTGAAATACTACCTACTTGATCTTCCAGTTCCAATGCTTTTGCTGTATTGATGGTTGCCGCATTGATTGCCTCCTCTGGTGTAAGCTTCATCTTAATACACGCCAACGACATCATTAAGTTCATATTCCCACTCGGAGCACTTCCCGGATTGTAATCCGATGCGATGGCCAGCGGCAATCCTGCATCAATCATTTTCCGGGCAGGGGGAAAAGGCAAGCCCAGATAAAAAGCCGCGCCCGGCAGTGCTGTAGGCATCACGTTGCTGCCCAGCAACAAATCAATCTCCTCTTGTCCTAAGTTTTCAAGATGGTCTACACTCAACGCCCCGGTATTCACTCCAGCCTGTACACCACCCGACCGATTCAATTGGTTTGCATGGATGCGGGGCTTCATACCAAACCGTTTTCCTTCTTCAACGATTCGTTCCGTTTCCGCTTGTGTGAAGAAACCTTCCTCACAAAAAACATCGATAAACTCCGCGAGTTTTTCATCTGCCACAGCGGGAATCATTTCCTTACAAACAATTTCTATATAGTTCGATTTCTCCATTCCAAAAGGAACGGCATGGGCACCCAGAAAAGTAGTCCTTACAAGTAATGACGTTTCCCTGCCAATGCGCTTGGCAACGCGTAGCATTTTCAGTTCGTCTGCAACCGTTAAACCATATCCACTTTTAATCTCTACTGTGCCCGTGCCTGAACGAATGATTTCCCATGCACGACCAATACTTCTCTCAAACAATTCGTCCTCCGAAAGTTGTTGTAATTTTTTCGCTGAATTTAAAATACCACCACCTTTTGACGCAATCTCCGCGTAAGTTGCACCTTTTATTTTCATCACAAACTCCTCCTCACGGCTGGCAGCAAATACCAGGTGCGTGTGTGAATCTACATAAGAAGGGAAAACAAAACGCCCGGTCGCATCAATGGCTTTATGGCTGCTGTGTTGCGGAATATCTTTCATCGCACCATAATCAACAATCAGATTATCGCGAATGGCAAGGTAAGCATTGGATAGTATCGGCAATTCAGCCATTGCTGATCCGCGAATAGCATCAAGTGTTTGATCCCGGACCTGAACAAGGCCCTTTATGTTTTTGATTACTAAATCCCAGATCACGGAAATTTTATTTTCCGAAAGATTCGACTTTGTAGTCGAGGTTGGTACCAAATATTGGAAAGCTTATTTTAATGAGCGCGTAGAATCCCATTCCCTGAAAGGTTGGCCGGTAGCCGATTTCGCCACCATATCCCCAACTCAACATGCGGTTGAATTTACCATCGATACCTGCACGGAAACCAAAACTGTTTGTTTTGATAGGACTCACGTCAAAGGTGCGGGTTTCGCCTGGAAAATTTAGGTCATTGGCTTGATACGTGTACGTCACATCATCAACCCGTAGTGATGGTGCGTAAAGAATATCAAAGTATGCTGTAAAAATCAAATCATCGATTCCTTCTTCAAACTTGTCAAAGTTTACAGCAATGTTTTTAATCAACGAAATTGATCCACCCAGCGAAACTCCTTTTGAGAAAATATTTGAGAATGCATCTACCGGCACATCTGCGTTTCCATCATTGAAAGTAGCCGGCAATCCGTTTCCTTCGGAATCCTTCAAATCTTCGTTTGTCAAATCCTGCATAGCCATTGCGCGTCCAAGATCAGCCGTACTTTGCCACGCCATTGCCCCTAAACGAACCCCATAAACTTTGCGGATTTTACACGGTATTACTGCATTCAAAGGAACCCGAGCTGCCCATAAACCGCCTTTATAACTTTTCTTGTACAGAAACATTTTGGTTTTGGAACTTTGCTCAAAATCCTTGACGTGGTAGGTTGCCCCTAGTTCATAATAAAGAAAAGCAACACTCCGGTTGTCAACATTGGAAGTTGTATTCGCCAAATCGCGGCTATAATCAAAGAATTTTTCAGTATAGGTTTTTCGGAAATGTGCCCGGAAATCCATTTTGTCTTTTAAGTAATAACTGGCTTCCAGGCCAAAGCCGGCTGTCGGGTTGGTTGCAAAAAATTCACCATAAAGGGGCTGCAATTGTACGAAAAGGCTATTGACGGAATACGGTTCGTCATAGATTTCCTCATAGGTAACAGCTGTTTTATCCTTGCGTTCGCCTTGCGAAAAAACTGCGATTGGAGTAAAAAATACAGCAATTAAGACTAAAAAATGATATTTCATCTGTTAATAATTGTTTTACAGTGGACAGATGGAATCGCCTGAATTATCATGCTGCTGGGTGCAAAGCATTTTAATGGCGATTTCATGTTTCAAAAATATTTGAAATACTAGTAAAAGTAACAAATTAATCAATAAATAAGGGAAACGGTAACTCCCTTTATTTCAAACTATCAGCCGGTTCAGTTTTAAGTTTTGCTTCCAGCAGTTCAATTCTCGCAATGTATTCCTTTTCCTTCCTACCCATCTCCTCTTGTGTAGCGGAAAGTTCTTCCATGTTTTGCCGCATTTCTTCTTCTTGCGAGCGCATTTCCTCCGCCTGTTGCTGGGTCTGTTCTAAAAGAATGCGGGTACTTTCATTGGTCTTAACCGTTGAGATAGTGGAAGCAATACTTTCCGCAAATTCCTCAACCATTGCTATCTCAAACTCTTCAAACTTATTGAAGCTTGCCAGTTCGATCACACCAAATACCTGGTCGTTTACTTTCATGGGGATCAACAAGAGGGCACTTGGGTTTTCACTTCCCAGCCCTGAAGTGATATGGATATAATCTTCGGGAACTTCCAGCAGGTAAACCCTTTCCGCCTCTAAAAAACATTGCCCGATTATTCCCTGTCCGGGATCAATTTGCTTTTGGATAAACTTCTTTCGCTCAAAGGCATAGCAGGATACCAGTTCAAGAAAATGGTTATTTTCATCATCATCGTTTAAAATAAACAATCCACCCTGACTGCTTTTGGTATACTTCACTACAAACTGAATGATGTTATCATATAAGACGGAAGTATTTCCGGTGCTTCGTAAAATCTCTCCAATTTTTGCCAGTCCGGATGTTGACCAATTTCTTCTGCGTTCACTCTCAGCATTTTCTTTCAAAGACTCGCGCATCGAAATCAACATAGCGGTAAGATGGTCTTCAGCACCTTTGGAATCCAGTTGAATATTATAATCTCCTTTAGATACCGATTCAATAAACTTGGAAAGTGAACCTACCCGTGCAGATTCATTTTTCAAATTGGCTTCAATTTCAATTAAAGCGGCTCGTGTTCTTCGCATATAGCGGATCATAAACAGACTAAGGACAATAAAACCCATCACCAACAATGCCACCGAATACCACGACAACATATTGATAAACCGCTGATCTTCCGCGATACCGATATTGATACTCTCCTGCAAGCGAATTGTACTTGCATTGATTGGTGCGGAAGCGATTTCAATCCAATTCGTTTCATCCGTGGTGCCATTTGCAACACGACTTGTAATCTCATTCTGGAAAAGTTCAAGAGCTCCGATCGCCTCCTTTGTTGTAAGACGCATTTCATTACTCAACTTAAATTGACCCGCGCCTGTCTCCTTTTCGTTATAGAAAGCATTTAAGAAATTCAGGTAAGATTGTAGTGTTTGTTTAAGTGCACTTACATCCTTTTGATCCGCAACTGCTTTTAATGCCGATTGATTTTTCTGAAGCTGGACAACAAATCGTTGATACTGTGCATTCTGTTGGTAAGTATAGATTGTATACTGCTGTATAAATGCTACCAATAGCACGGTTACAAAGGCAAAGGTTACAATGGAGATGGAATACTTGGTGGCCTTATTTATTTTCATTGCCTGCTTTAATACAAATTAAGAAAATCAAAATTGTTCATTTCAATGGAAATGATCCATTAAAATACAGGAAAAAACGTACATAGCACGGATCAAAGCAAATTATTAAGCTTTCGGCATTTCCTTTACAGCCTGTAATGCCTTTTCGTTGGCATTCAAAATTAAATCTACATGTGCTGGCTGGATTGCTAAGGACACAAAAAGCGATTCAAATTGGGAAGGTGCAAGGTAAATTCCCTGGCTTAACATTGATTGGAAATAAGTCGCGAACATTTTGGTATCAGCGGTTTTGGCGGTCTCAAAATTAGTGACCGTCTGCCCGGTGAAAAATAATGTGTACATCGAACCCACAGTATTGATCGTGAAGTCAAGATCTAAAAGCTTGAGGGAATCCTGAATACCTTCGGTAATTGCCTGTGTAGTCTGTTCCAGTTTTTTATAACAGTCTTGATCACGATTCAACTTGTTTAGCATCGCCAAGCCGGCTGCCATTGCAATGGGATTGCCTGAAAGCGTGCCCGCTTGATATACCGGCCCTGCCGGGGAAACGCAATCCATAATCTCTCGTTTTCCTCCGTAAGCACCCACCGGCAATCCTCCACCAATTATTTTACCCAACGTGGTGAGGTCGGGGGTAATCCCATAAAGTTCTTGCGCACCTCCTTTTGCCAACCGAAAGCCAGTCATCACTTCGTCAAAAATAAACACTACCTGATGCTGATCGCAAAGCTTTCGAAGGCCTTGTAAATATCCGGGTGCAGGCAGCACACATCCCATGTTTCCGACTACGGGTTCGAGTATTAATGCCGCTACTTCATTCGTATTTTCAGCAAGTAATTTTTCAACCGCAGCTAAGTCATTATAAGGCGCTATCAAAGTGTCTTTTGCTGTGCCCGCTGTTACCCCAGGGCTATCCGGAACGCCCATCGTAAGCGCACCACTACCGGCTGCAATCAAAAAAGAATCACCATGGCCGTGGTAGCAGCCTTCCATTTTTATGATTTTATCTTTTCCGGTAAATCCACGCGCTACCCGAATAGCCGACATGGTGGCCTCCGTTCCGCTATTGACCATTCTTACTTTTTCGATGGAGGGAACCATGGAAGTAATCAGTTCGGCCATTTCAACTTCACGTTCTGATGGCGCCCCAAAAGATGGGGAAGATTCAATTGCTTTTTTTACCGCTTCTTCTACTTCAGGATTTGCGTGACCGAAGATCATCGGCCCCCAGGAATTGATCAACTCGATATATTGATTGCCATCAACATCATAGAGGTAAGGACCCTGAGCTGACTTTATAAATACAGGGTTGCCACCAACCGATTTAAAAGCGCGTACCGGAGAATTTACACCACCCGGAATAAATTTGTTTGCGCGCGCGAACAATGCTGCGCTACCTAAATTTTCTTTCATTTTTTCTTCGACTCAATCACCACTAATTCTCCCTTATCGGATTTTACAAAAGGAACAAACTGGTTATCGCGACTATATTGATAATTGTAGCCTTCTACTAAAACACCGCGCACTTTCTCTTCTTCCAACAATCCTTCTTGAAAATAGACACCGTGTTTTTTAAAACTTTGTCCGATGAACATCATAAAGGCATAGCCTCTTCGTGCCAACTCTTCCGGGTACCTTCCATGAGTTCGAATGTAACGGTTTAAGAATGCTTTGTATTCCCGTGAAGAAAATGATGTGTAATTCGGCCCGGAGAAAACGATATTGAGATTCCTGTATTTGTCGTAATCAACCGCATCATTTTGGGTAAGCCAAGTTTCAGAGCCCAGTACCATAATGGAATCGCCACGTGTTTCAACACTGCTGATAACTTTGGAGTAGATCAACGGATCATTCGATGCCACATAGATACAACCGATGCTATCTTTCGGCAAGGTAAATTTGATTGGTTTTTTCCATTTATCATATTCTGTAGGTGAAGCCAGTATCGTAACAATACGACTGGTTGCTTCATTGGGGATTTCGTATGCATACAATACTTTCAAACCGTTGGCCTGGGCTGCTTGTTTAAAGTTGGCAGCCATCACAGAGTCCTTCACATTTTGGCCATAGAAAATAAGAGCATTTTTCTTCTTCGTGTTTTTGGCAGCAAACTCCCCGGTCTTTCTTCCCAGCGTTTCAAAGGAAGGTTGGAGCAAAAATGCATACGGGTTATTCTGGATTAAATCCGCATTGTTTTGGAATGGATTAAAAACATTGATGCTGTTTTCAAACGAGAACTTTTGAACCGCATCGTTTTCTTCCTGAAAAAAAGGACCGACCAGTAAATCTGATGAAGCCAACTCTTCTTTTTCCAGGATTGATTTTATTTTTTCATTCTTGCCTTCTGTATCATACGCACGAAGGTCAATATTGATACCTTGATGCTTTAGTGTGTCGGCAGCAAGCTGCATCCCTTCATAAAAATCGATAATAATTTGGTTGCGCTTCTTGTCGGTATTAGGTGATAATGTTTTCACCATAAAGGGCATCAAAACCGAAACGTTATACACATCCTTAAAATAAGAAGGAGGTGCTTCCACGATAAAATCACCACGCTCGAAATTAAAACGTGCAATCAGTTTCTCTAACTCCTCACGCGTTTCCTTTTCAGTAATATTTTTTGAGAGTTGTTTTGCCAACAATCGCGCAATCATTTTATCTCGCGGATATTCTTCCAACATCATGCGCAATGTTTCAGGATCAGTAATCATGCTTAAATAATGTTCCTTGGCATTGGAAATGTTTTCCTGCAAGCCTTTGTCTTTGAGCCCTTCCAGCAGGCGAAGTGCTTGAAAATAATCTTTGTTGTCAAAATGAATAATTGCTTGCCAGAAGGTTACTTCATTTATTTTCTCCCATTGTGGATACAGGGTTTTCATTTGAGCAAACATATCTTTCGCCACAGAAGCATAACCCTGCTTGTATGCAGAAACCGCATAATAGAAAGAGGCGTATTGTGAAAAAGGGTTCTTGCTGTCGTACGCAATCACCGGCTTAAAACTTTCCATCGCCAGGTTATATTTTCCTTCGCGGAAAAGTGTTTTACCATTAAAGTACTGTTGCTTGTAATCAACTTGCGCAACCAACTGAATACTGCAAGATGCCAACAACAAAAAGACGACAAGAATTTTTTTTAAATCCATTCTACTCAGTTAAAATTTTATTCCCACTCAATAGTCGCGGGTGGCTTCGAACTAATGTCATACACGACCCGATTCACCCCTTTCACTTTATTAATAATGTCACTGGAAACGGTTGCCAAAAACTCATACGGCAAATGCGCCCAGTCAGCAGTCATTCCATCTACACTGGTTACAGCCCGTAAGCTCACCACGCGTTCATACGTGCGCTCATCCCCCATTACACCAACCGCCTGAACAGGCAACAACATCGCACCCGCCTGCCAAACTTCTTCATACAACCCATGGCTTTTCAAACCATTGATAAACAATGCATCTACTTCCTGTAAAATCTGTACTTTCTCTGCAGTAATTTCTTCCAATATCCGAATTCCTAATCCAGGACCCGGGAATGGATGGCGGCCTAAAATATTTGGGTCAATTTCCAGGGTTTTCCCCACAATCCGGACTTCATCTTTAAATAAAGTATTCAATGGCTCTACCACTTTCATGTTCATTTTCTCTGGCAAGCCACCCACATTATGGTGGGATTTAATGGTTGCCGAGGGACCTTTTACAGAAACCGATTCAATCACGTCCGGATAAATTGTTCCTTGTCCCAGCCACTTCACATCTTCAATCGCGTGCGCTTCCACATCAAACACCTCAATAAATGTTTTACCAATTGCTTTCCGTTTCGCTTCCGGTTCTGTCAACCCTTTTAAAGCAGTGTAGAATTTATCTTTCGCATCAACACCTTTTACATTCAACCCCATTCCATTGTACGATTCAAGCACCTGCTCAAACTCATCTTTTCGGAGCAGTCCATTATCAACGAAAATGCAATGAAGGTTCGTGCCTATTGCCCGATGTATTAACACAGCAGCAACCGTAGAATCAACTCCACCAGACAAACCCATCACAACTTTATCGTTGCCAAGTTTCTCTTTGAGATCGGCAATGGTTGTCTCCACAAATTGATCGGGTGTCCAATCTTGCGGACAATCACAAATATGAACTACAAAATTGCGGAGTAAATTTTTTCCTTCGGTTGTATGGGTTACTTCCGGATGGAATTGAATTCCAAAAACATTTTTCCCCGGAAGGTGAAAAGCCGCCACCGAAACCGATGATGTGCTCGCGATGATTTCAAATGAATCAGGAACGGAAGCAATGGTATCGCCATGCGACATCCAAACCTGGGTATCCAACGATATTTCTTTAAGAAGTTCCGTGTGGTGATCAACCTTGTTCAGTTTTGCCCGGCCGTACTCTCTGATTTTGGAAGCCAATACTTCGCCCCCTTTTTTATGGGCAATTAATTGGGCACCATAGCAAACCCCCAATACGGGTACTTTTCCTTCAAAAAGACTAAGGTCAACATCGGGGGAATTCGCATCACGGACAGAACACGGGCTTCCAGAGAGAATAACTCCTTTAATTTCAGGGGTTAGCGCTGGAATATTGTTGTATGGATGAATCTCGCAATACACATTTAACTCCCGTACACGCCTGGCAATCAGCTGTGTATACTGGGAACCGAAATCTAAAATCAGGATTTGTTCTGGCATCTCGCAAAGATAACAGATGCCATCAGCTATGCGCATTTGAAATCTAAAAAAAATAGGATAGTAGACGGTTTACGTGGCCAAAATTAAACTTATCGTATGGTTTAATTCGACAGCAATAAGCCCATGCCAAAAAGCAGGACAAATGCGAGAGAAGAAAGGGCAAGTTGTTTTAAATACGGATCCAGTTCATGCGATGCCTTTTGCTGAACTGCCCTTCCGTTGATGATAAACAATGGTACCGCCAATAAAAATAAAAATTGCCATGGCGATTGATACTCCATCCAAGTGTAAACGACTGCGCAAAGCAATCCGCCAATCAATAAAAACCAATGATAAATTGTTGCTTTCTCTTTTCCGATCCGCACAGGTATTGAATACTTGCCTGCTTTTTTATCCGATTCGATATCACGGATGTTATTGACATTTAAAACACCTATGGAAAATAGTCCGCAACTCAAAGCCGGAAAGATCATCGAAAAATTAAGCTTGCCTGCATATAAATAATAGGAACCCATTACCCCTACCAAACCAAAAAATATCAAGACAGAAAAATCACCGAGCCCCATGTACCCGTAGGGTTTTCGGCCAACTGTGTATGCTACTGCCGCAAGCATGCACAGAATCCCCAATCCTAAAAAGTACACAA
>JBGTGG010000288.1:0-18011 GCA_041746855.1 Cyclobacteriaceae bacterium
TTTAAATCTTCACTGAAATTGCGATTGACCCGTTCCGTAACAGTCAGTTTTTCATACTCCTTTAATGTAGCCATATTTGTCTTGCTTTTTGGTGTCTGTAAACTCCAAAAAACGGTCAACGTATTTCAGGCAAGGACACAAGTTGACGGACAACCTGTAACCTGAAACGTGTAACCTTACCTCTTACTTTTCTACAACTGCATTCCCGGATCCCGTTCCGATTTTAATCTGAATATCTTTATCACTCAACTTGGCAGTCTTGCGAATGCGAACCTGGTTTCCATCATCATCAATCTCTTCTGTTTTGTCGAACGAAAATGGTGCACGAATATCACCATTTTTTTTGTTTGCCGTCATCACTACGGTACCTTCCATTTTGTTTCCAGCAAAATCAAGGACCGCATCACCGGAACCGCTATTTACCGAAAGGCTATGTGTTGGAGTAGCAGCCAATGCTATTTTTACATTTCCAGAACCCGAATTGAAGGAACTTTTATCAGTAAGGACAAGCTTATCCGCCTTTACACTTCCACTACCTGAATTAGCAGCGAACATTCCTTTGGCATTGTAAATTTTAATACTTCCGGAACCTACATTGGCCTTCACTTCACCGTCAGCACCTTCGACTTCAATATTTCCAGAGCCACTGTTGGCAGAAACCTCACCTTTAATAGCCGTTAGTAATACATTGCCGGAACCACTGTTCAATCGAAATTTACCATCCGTATTTTTCAACTCGACATTTCCCGATCCGGAATTACTTTTAACCTCCAGTGTTAGTCCATCAGCTTTCAGGCTTCCTGCTCCGGTGTTAAAATCCAATTCCATATTTTGGGGAACTGTAAGTGTCCATTTTGATTCACCTCTTGCTGATCCGCGCTCAAACTCTTCTTTCAAAATAAGTGTGCTCCCCTCCTGTTCCATCACAGGCGTAAATTTCTCTTTTGAATACGTGTACGTGAGTGATACGGTCACATCATTGGAAGAACCCTTCACCAGAATGCAATCACCACCACTGGTGCTTAACCTGATTTTTTTTATTCCTGAAAAGGATTTGTTTACTTCTTGTGCATTTGTAATACCAGAGACCGTAAGTAAACACAAAACGATAATTGTTGAGAAGATTTGTAATGGCTTCATAATTGGGGTTTTATAGTTTTTTCAGATGTTGTATGGATATAGACATCCCACCCGCTCCATGGGTTGCATGAAGGATTACATTTCCTTAATTAAATTTCCCAACTGACGGATTCCCTTTTCAATCCGGTCGCTCCAGGGTTCACCATAACTTAGCCGGAAACAATTATCAAAACGATTTTGGGAAGAGAACATTTTTCCCGGGGCGATGCCAATATTATGCTTTAATGCTTTCTTATAAAGTTTATAGGTATCAACCAAGGAGTTCAACTCAATCCAAAGCACAAACCCTCCTTGCGGTTGCGTAAAGCAAATGTCGGATGGGAAATATTTTGTGATGGCCTGAATATATCGCAACGATTGCGTGTGCAAGGCCTTGCGCAAGTGGCGAAGATGCAACTCGTAACGACCGTTCTTTAAAAAATGAGCAAGTGCCGATTGTGCAAGTGTATTCGTTGAAATCGTATTCATACGCTTTAATCGAATGATCTCCTTTTTAAACTTTCCCGGAATCACCCATCCAATACGATAGCCGGGTGCCAATGATTTTGAAAAGGAACTGCAATACAATACCAATCCTTTTTTATCAAAACGCTTACAACTACCCGGACGCTGTTTTGAAAAATACAGTTCCCCATAGATATCATCTTCAATTAACGGGATTTCTCTTTTCGACAACATCTCCACTAATTTCTTTTTAATATCATCGGGCATACAACTTCCCATCGGGTTATTGAAATTGTTTACGAACAAACAGGCTTTGATATCAAAGCGGTCGATGGCATTTTCTAAATCTTGCAAATCAAGTCCGGTAGCAGGGTTCGTTGGAATCTCTACTACTTTCAATCCCAAACTTTCCATCACTTGAAAAATTCCGAAATACGTTGGACTTTCAATCGCCACGGCATCTCCGGGTTTCGTAACCGCTTTTAAACATAACGCCATCGCCTCCATACAACCTGCCGTTATTACTACGTCCTCTTCCGTAACAACACCTCCCCAGTTAAAGGACTGTCGTGCAATCTGCTTTCGCAATTCAATGTTGCCTTGAATCTCATCGTAATTCAAACAACTGGTTTTTGATTCACGAAGGGCCTGCACAACTGACTTGTTCAATTTAGCGGCTGGCAACAATTCAATAGCGGGTGTGGAAAGCGTAAAGTTGACCAACTTCTCCCCTGTGTTCAACTCCTTATATACTTGCGTAATCATTTCGTCAATGCTTACCGGCAACGCACTTTCGGGAGGATCACAGGTTTGTGGCATTTTTGTGATTCCGTTGGGAATAAATTTTACAAAGTATCCCGACTGTGGTCGTGCTTCAATAAGCCCTTTACTTTCCAGATGGTAATAGGCTTTAAAAGAAGTGCTCAAGCTAATGCCTTGTTCTTTGCTCAACGCACGCACCGACAAAAGGCGGTCACCAACTTTTAAAACCTCTTTCTCAATTAGCTTTTCGATCCGATCTGCTACCTCGATGTACTTATGTTCCAATACCTCTTCCATACCAAAATTGATATGGTCAAAATTAACAAAACTGAAACTGTTTTTACAACGTATTTATTGCAAGATTTGTAACTACATTTAATCCCTTAATGAAAAAAGACCCCATTGCCTACATCGCCCTAGCCGCCATCTGCCTGATCTGGGGCACTACGTATCTTGCTTTACGAATTGGCGTTACGCATTTCCCTCCTTTCCTTTTTATCGGAATACGACAAACTGTAGCCGGACTTTTGTTGGCAGGATTTCTTCTTCTATCGGGGAAATCTGTTTGGCCAAGTAAAAACCATCTGATCCGTCAAGCTATTGGTGGCTTTTTCATGATCACCTTGGGAAATGGTTTGGTCGCCTGGGCAGAAGTAACCATACCCAGTGGTGTGGCTGCCATCATTTGTACGCTGATGCCCATGTGGGTAATCCTCACCAACCTCTTCATTAATACGGAAGAAAAAATTACGTGGCCAATTTTTCTGGGCACCGTCCTTGGCTTAGGAGGGATACTTCTGATTTTTAGTGAGTTCATCAGTGATCTTGCCAATCCGTTGTATCGTGTAGGAATCTTTATGACTTTCCTGGCAACAGTAGCGTGGGCCACCTGCAGTGTATGGATGAAAAAATCCAACACGAACAATGATCCGTTTTTAAACGCGGGCATGCAAATGTTTTTTGGCGGGCTCTTTTCTTTTCTTATTAGTTTTGGTGTTGATGATCTTTCAAATGTCACTTGGTCTGCTGAAGCAGGTTATTCACTTTTATACTTAACGATATTCGGATCGTTGATCGCCTATGCATGCTACACGTATGCATTGCGAAAACTTCCCATGACCATCGTTTCGTTGTATGCCTATATCAATCCCATTGTTGCGGTATTTTTAGGATGGATGATTTTAGATGAGAAACTGAATACTAAAATCTGGTTGGCTATTCTCATCACCATTCTTGGCGTGTATGTAGTGAATCGTGGATATCAATTTGTTTCAAAATGGAAAATCCGGCTATCGAAATCATAACTTATCAAGACGAACACCAACCGTGGTTTGAAAAATTCAATCGTGATTGGATTGAACAATACTTTTGGATGGAACCAATTGATGTACAGGTCTTGCAGCATCCGCAAGAACATATCCTTTTACCTGGCGGAAAAATTTTAATGGCCCTTTATAATAAAGAAGTAGCCGGAACGGTAGCCTTGAAATTTGTAGAAAAAGGTGTGTATGAATTTACCAAAATGGCAGTGACTGATAAATTTCAGGGAAAGAAAATTGGCTATGCCCTTTCCATTGCTGCCATTGACAAAGCAAAACAACTGAATGCTTCTAAAATAATATTGTACTCGAATACGAGACTTGAAACTGCAATCTCACTTTATAAAAAATTGGGCTTTAAGGAAGTTCCGTTGGATGGCCCGTACAAAAGAAGTGATATCAAGATGGAGTATACCATTCCAAACCATGTTGCAATCCGGGAGGCTCAAGAAAAGGATTTACCACGCTTACAACAGTTTAGCATCAAGACTTTTATTGATTCATTCGGTGAAGACAACACGAAGGAAGATATGGATCATTACATCGAACAAGCGTTTAACGAAGATCAGATAAGAGCAGCGTTCAAAGAACCCGATGCTACCTTTTTTCTTGCATTTCAGAATGATGAACTAGCAGGCTATGCACGTGTCCGAAATAATCAGGAAGAAATTCACGATCTACAAGCACTCGAACTTCATCGCATCTATGTTGACAACAAAATAATCGGAAGGGGCATTGGAAAAATTTTGCTGGATTATTGTCTCGAATATGCCCGCAGTCAAAATAAGAAATCAATGTGGTTGGGCGTGTGGGAAAAGAATATTCGTGCTCGTGAATTTTACAAAAAGCATGGCTTTAAAGAATTCAGTCAGCATGACTTCTTATTAGGAAAGGATTTACAGACTGATATTTTAATGAAGAGACCTCTATGACATTATTGAAAGCTCATCTCCTACCGTTCGTTAGCGAGAATATTTTCTCAATTCATCATGGTGCTAACCGCTTGAATAATTAATTTTAAAAAATTCAAAATTGATACTATGACTAATCTTGACGTCCCTTTCGAAATTCAGGAAACAAATTCCTCCCGGTTATCAGGAGTTGATTTCAATACACTTGGTTTTGGCGATATCATTTCCGATCACATGTTTGTTGCAGAATACAATAAGGGAGAGTGGACTTCTGCGAAGATTGTTCCGTATGGCGATATTGCTTTAAACCCTGCAATGCTGGCGCTCCATTATGGACAAAGTGTTTTTGAAGGAATGAAAGCTTTTAAGAATAGCGCGGGCGAAATCAATATCTTCCGTGTCAAACGTCATTATGATCGATTTTTAAAATCGTTGGACAGACTATGCATGGCTCCTGTTCCGGAAGATCTTTTCATAGGCGGTATGGAACAACTGATCAAACTGGATAAGGCGTGGATTCCAACGGTCGAGGGTGGTTCACTTTATTTGCGGCCATTTGCATTTGCTACAGAATCCCGATTGGGTGTTAAAATTTCTGAAAAATATTTATTCATCATTCTTACCAGTCCGGTAGGGCCTTATTATAGCAAACCTGTTCGCGTAAAAGTTGAAGATCATTTTGTTCGCGCTGCTGAAGGTGGACCCGGATATGCAAAATGTTCTGGAAATTATGGTGGTGCGTACTATCCTACCAAACTGGCAAACGAACAAGGCTTCGATCAGGTACTTTGGACAGATGCAAAAGAACACAAGTACATCGATGAATCGGGAACGATGAATGTGATGTTTGTGATCGATGGGAAATTGGTCACACCAAAATTAACGACTGCCGTATTGGACGGTGTTACCCGGAATTCCATTATTACATTGGCAAAAGAAATGGGCGTAACCGTTGAAGAAAGGAAATTCAGTGTAGATGAACTACAACAAGCATTTGAAAACAAAACCATCACAGAAGCATTCGGTGCCGGAACAGCTGCGGTGGTTGCACCTATCGCTTCCATTAATATTTCCGGAACTGACTATGTGCTTCCTGAAGTAACACCTGAAAGTTTTCAACTGCGGGTAAAAAAGAAATTGAATGATATTCGCATGGGATTGGCTCCTGATGTACACCAATGGAATCATATCCTTAAATAAAACCCATGTCGAGCTTTCCTATTACTGATAAAACAAAAATCACAAGACTTCCCAAAAGAGGTTCTTACGATAAAGAAGTTGTCTATTCTATTTTAGATGAAGCCTTGGTGTGTACGGTTGCCTTTAACTTAAACGGACAACCTTTTCAAATTCCAACAGGCTTTTGCCGTATTGAAAATACTATTTACATACATGGATCAGTGGGAAGTTTTTATATGCGTGAACTTGCAGCAGGCGAATTGCCAGTCTCCATTGGAGTGACCCATCTGGACGGATTGGTGTTGGCGCGTTCCGCGTTTCACCATTCCGTTAACTACAGGTCGGTTGTCCTTTTTGGAAAGGCAAAAAAAGTTGAAGACGAAAAAGAGCTTTATCGAATATTGGAAATCTTCACCAACAAAATGCAGCCCGGTCGTTGGGATGATATCCGGAAACCAAATGCTGGGGAATGGAAAGCCACCATGGTGCTTGCCATTGAAATAGAAGAAGCTTCCGCTAAAATTCGCACCGGAGAGCCCAAAGATGATGATGAAGATTATGCTTTAGACATCTGGGCAGGCGTGGTTCCGTTGAAGCTCGAAAGAAAAAATCCGATTGCTGATCCAGCCTTAAAAGAAGGAATTAATCTGCCTGACTACCTGTAATTGTTTTCACTACTTGCTGAAGTATCGGCCACTCTGGCGCAATACTGATAAAAATCATAAGACTTTACTGTCAAAATTTCCTATTTCCAACACTTTTCTTGAGTGGATTGTGTTTTGATGTAAGTCGCTCGCATTAAAACCGCACATTATGAACTTTGATAAATTCACTATAAAATCTCAAGAAGCCTTACAGAAATCGGCAGAGATTGTTATGGGTAAACAACAGCAGGCCATTGAACCTACTCATGTGCTCAAAGCAATTTTGGAAACCGATGAAAACGTAGCTTCTTTTCTAATGAAAAAGTTAGCCATCAATCCTGCGGTTTTGAATTCAAAGCTTGAAGGATTGATCAATAGCTACCCAAGTGTATCCGGACAGCAACCGTATCTTTCCAATGCTACAAACTCTGTTTTACAACAAGCCCAAAAAGAGCTCAGCGAGTTTAAAGATGAATTTGTTTCTGTTGAACATTTGATCCTTGCCATTCTCGCCAGCAAAGACAAAGTTGCAACCATCATGAAAGAAGTTGGTTTTGACCGCTCAGGATTGGTCAAAGCAATTAAAGATTTGCGCGGTGGTAGCACGGTAACCGATCAAAATGCAGAAGCAAAGTATAAATCACTGGAGCGCTACTCCAAAAATTTAAATGATCTTGCTAAAAAAGGCAAGATCGATCCTGTGATTGGGCGCGATGAAGAAATCAGACGCGTGCTGCAAATCTTATCCCGCAGAACGAAAAACAATCCGATCCTATTGGGTGAACCCGGTGTTGGGAAAACTGCCATTGTAGAAGGCATGGCACAACGTATTATTGATGGTGATGTGCCTGAGAATTTGAAATCAAAAATTTTGGTTTCCCTTGATATGGGATTGCTTGTGGCGGGAGCCAAATATAAAGGAGAGTTTGAAGAACGCCTTAAAGCAGTCATCAAAGAAGTGACCGACTCCAACGGGGAAATAATTTTATTCATTGATGAAATTCATACCCTCATTGGAGCTGGCGGTGGTGAAGGCGCAATGGATGCAGCCAATTTACTAAAGCCTGCACTTGCGAGAGGTGAACTACATGCGATCGGTGCTACCACATTAAAAGAGTATCAAAAATATATTGAAAAGGACAAAGCACTTGAAAGAAGATTTCAGGCTATTATGGTGGACGAACCTTCTGTTGAAGATTCGATTTCCATCTTGCGCGGAATAAAAGACAAGTATGAATTGCACCATGGTGTTCGCATAAAAGACGATGCGGTAATTGCTGCGGTAGAACTTTCCAGCAGGTATATCTCCGATCGCTTTCTTCCTGATAAAGCCATCGACTTAATGGATGAAGCTGCCGCAAAACTTCGACTTGAAATGGATTCTTTGCCGGAAGAGTTGGACGAGTTGAACCGTAAAATCATGCAATTGGAAATTGAGCGGGAAGCAATTCGCAGGGAAAAGAATAAAGAAAAAGAATCCATTCTCAGTAAAGAAATTGCGGACCTCAGTGAAAGTCGGAATTCCCTGAAAGCAAAATGGGAAGGTGAGAAAGAAATTGTACACGGCATCCAAAAAGAAAAGGAAAATATTGATCATTTAAAATTTGAAGCCGAACAAGCAGAAAAAGCTGGCGACTATGAAAAGGTTGCAGAAATCCGGTATGGAAAAATGTCGGAAGCAGATGCACGGCTAAAATCCTTTCAGGAAAAAATGAAAGAGATGCAAACCGAGTCTCCTCTTTTGAAAGAAGAGGTAGACAGTGAAGACATCGCAGAAGTGGTAGCCAAATGGACGGGCATACCAGTTTCTAAAATGTTGCAAAGCGATCGTGAAAAACTGCTGCAACTTGAGGATGAGTTAAGTAAACGCGTAGCAGGACAAGAAGAAGCGATTCGCGCATTATCTGATGCCGTGCGAAGAAGTCGCGCGGGATTGCAAGATCCGAAACGCCCGATTGGTTCGTTCATCTTCATGGGAACCACCGGTGTGGGTAAAACTGAACTTTCAAAAGCACTCGCGGAGTATCTCTTCAATGATGAGAATGCTTTGGTGCGCATTGACATGAGTGAATACCAGGAGCGCCATGCGGTGAGCAGATTAATTGGCGCGCCTCCGGGATATGTGGGTTACGATGAAGGTGGTCAATTAACCGAAGCGATTCGGAGAAAACCATATTCCGTGATTCTACTGGATGAAATTGAAAAAGCACATCCGGATGTTTTCAACATCTTACTGCAAGTGCTGGATGATGGCCGCTTAACGGATAACAAAGGTCGTGTTGCCAATTTCAAAAACACGATCATCATCATGACAACGAATACGGGTTCTTCCATTATTCAGGAAAACTTCGAAAAAATTACGGATGAGAACTATTTCGAAGTAATTGAGGAAACGAAGGATGAAGTGCTTGAAGTCCTTAAGAAATCAGTAAGGCCTGAGTTTATCAACCGGATTGATGAGATTATCATGTTCCGTCCATTGACGAAAGGTGACATTCGCAAAATCGTATCTATCCAATTTGATATCACGAAGAAAAGATTGGAAGATGCCGGTATTAAGATTGACATCAGTGATTCCGCAATGGACAGGCTCGCAGTACTTGGCTACGATCCACAATTTGGCGCTAGGCCACTCAAGCGGGTAATGCAACGCGAAATTTTGAACGAGTTGTCTAAACAAATACTTGCGGGTAAGGTTCACAAAGATTCCGTGATTTATATCGATTTAATTAACGATGTAGAATTCGTTTTTGAGAACCTTGTTGAACCGATGGTTGTTATGTAGGCTGGTTTAAGGATTAGTAAACCTTTCCCCTCCGGGAAAGCGGTTGGTTGAGGGGTTGGTTTGGACCAGGCATGGAAACATGTCTGGTTTTTTTTGTTGAGATGAAGTTTGGATTTGTTGAGTCGAAAGACCCAACACCACTCTAACTCATAACCCCAAAATTACCTTCACATTTTTTTAAGCTTAAAACCGTTATCAATTTCAATAACCGATTCTGATTTACTTCTTAACATTTTCTCAAGAATTGAGTACTTAGGTTTATAAACGAAATGTAGCAATTTGGGTGATTCTTAATGAAGGTCCCAAAAATTTGGTTTGCTTTTACATCCTCAAGTCCATGTGGCACCGTCATTTCAAAACTTAGGCTTTTCTCGCCTGCCTTAGTTTCTCCAACACTTACGTTCATTGACTCAAAGGTTAAGTCATTTTCGTTACATACATCTACAAAGTCATTATAGACTGGCAGGAGTTCTTCTGGAATTTCGATGGTTTTATCTTTCATAATAACTTTAATGTTTTAAATTTCAGTGTAGTCAGGTCGGAAGACCCGACTCCACACCAGATTTTCTTTTTGGTGGTATGTCAGTTGTACACAACTCATGCTTTACCTTATTCAAGGTTTTACTTTTTTGGACCAAAGAGTTGACAGGAAGTAATCCTTTGTTGATTCCGCCTGTCCCCGAAAAAAAATCAATCATCCTTAATAAAATCTTTGACAAATCTCAGAATAGTTCTTGACTTAAATTTAATTGACTTCAAAAGAACAAATGCTAGCAATAGAACTAGCCACCATGGGATGGCAATAGTTAAGGATTGAATCTCAATTTTCATAAGCAGACTTCTTGATAATTATTTTAAGTCCGCTCCCGCTCAAAGATGTCGGAAGTTTAAAAACTTTCCAAAGAGGTGTTTAGACCTAAAGATCATGATTTTTGAAAAAAATATTGGGTTTTGACTTCCAAATGCCATTCTGGAGGGTCTAAAAATATTCAGACTATTTTTTTAATGCAGTCAGGTCTGTCTAACACACTTTAATATATCTACGAAAATTTTCGTAACAAAAGTTTCTTTCTTCCGTTTTGTGTTGTATGCTTGTATTACGAAACAATTCGTAGAAAGAATATGACCACTAAAAAAACAACAAAACCAACCCAAAAAGAACTGGAAATCCTGCAAATCTTGTGGGAAAACCCGGAAGCATCCGTACGCGATGTGTTTGAAAAAATGGGCGGGGAAGACAAAAATGGTTACACCACAATTTTAAAACTGCTGCAAATCATGTTGGAAAAAGGCCTAGTAACACGCCAAAAGTCCGGGAAGCTTCATCTCTATAAAGCAATACCAACCAAATCAACCGCCCAAAATCAGGTGGTCAGTAGAATGATCGATACACTTTTTCAAGGATCAGCTTCCAGTTTGGTGATGAATGTATTGGGAAATTCAAAGGCATCAAAAAAAGAATTGCAACAAATACGGGAATACCTCGATAAACTTCAAGAAGGAAAATCATGAACATCATTATCGAATTTATCAATACACAATGGGTAGCAAACCTCGGCTGGTCACTACTCCACACGCTCTGGCAAGGTGCCCTTATCGCAATCACAACCCTAGCGATACTGAAATTTATTCCCACTTCAAAATCAACGTTGCGTTACGCAATTAGTGTAGGCTCGATGACAACAGTCGTTGTCCTTTTTGTAACCACGTTTGTCTATTTGCAACTAAACACTTCACATGCAATTGTATCCGAACCAACGCTTCCATCTCCGGTAACAACCGATCAAATCAATTTTATCGCTCCGCTTCCGGATTCCATTCCTTCTTTGTTCGCATCGGTTATTGCCTTTCTGAATACACACATTTATAAAATCATTATTTTCTGGTTGGTCGGAGCTACTATTTTGTTTACACGCTTACTGGGAGCGTTCTGGTATATCGAAAAATTAAGAAACAATTCCACATTAATCTCTGGAACTGTTTTAGAACACCTCAACCAACTCGCTTATCAACTTCAAATTCCGAGGTGGATTGATCTCGCTGAAAGTAGTTCCATTCACTCACCCATGGTGATCGGTTTTATAAAGCCCATTATTTTGATTCCAACCGGAATGCTCACGGGATTGAGTGCAGAACAAATCGAATCTATTTTTATTCACGAGTTAACACATATCAAGCGCCACGATTATTTGGTTAACCTCATTCAATCAATAATTGAAGTAGTGTTGTTTTTCAATCCGTTCGTGATCATGCTTTCGAATATCTTACGGAAAGAACGCGAAAATATTTGTGATGATGTGGTGCTGGAACGGTTAAACAACCCAACCCTTTATGCGCAGACATTGGCGCAACTTGAAGAATACAAACACCATCAACTGGCAATCTCCTTTGCGGGAAATAAAAACTATTTACTCAACAGAATCAAAAGAATTATGGAACGGACAGCAAAACAACAAAATGGTAAAGGAAGATTCTTGCCGATCATTCTTTTAATAGTAGGACTTATCAGTGCATCTTGGCTTTCCTTCTCGCCAGTAAAAGAAGAAAAGAAAGCTAACAACAATGAGAAAATACTGGAGGTTCCAGCTTTATTCAATCCAACGGATACCATCAAACCAATCGTTGAAGTTCCGCTTTTTTCGAGGCCACCCGAACCAATGGATCTCGAAGCGTTTGAAATGGATTTCGAAACTGAAGATTTTGATTTTGATCCAACCTTCGACTTTGCATTTGTACCTGTGTTCGAAATGCCTGTTATTGAAATGCACCCGTTTGAGTTTCAATTCCCGCCAATGGAATTCAATTTTTCGGATACTATCCCTCCTATGCATTGGGAAAAATTTGATGAAGAGTTTAGTAGAAATTTCAATGAAAAATATTCTGCCAACATGGAAGCGTTAAATCGATCCATGGAAGTGTTGCAAAAAAACTTATCCGAACTAAGGTATAATGAGGTCATTACACAACAGGTTCAAGAGAAAATTATGCTAGCGGAAAAAATCCAACAGGAAAAACTAAAGAACCTACAACACCTTCAGCAAAGTGAAGTGTTTGAAATTCAGCAAAAAAAGATGAAAGCGGTAGAAGAAAAAATGAGGCATATCGAAGCGATCAATCACGAAAAACTTGCAACGATGGAGATTAAATTGAAAGCCATTGAGAAATTAATGAAGGAATACGAAAAAGAAATCACAGAAGAATTAATAGAAGATGGCTACATCAAAAAAGGCGAGGAAGTAAACATCCATTGGAAAGATGAAAACCTTGAAATAAACGGCAAAAAAATAAAAGAAAAAGACAAGCAGAAATACAAAGACCTTCAGAAAAAATATTTTAAAGCTGGTAATCTGAATTGGGAGTAAAAGGCTAAAACAAAATCGGGTCTAACCATTAGACCCAATTTTCTTAGTTAGCTTTTTCGCAGCTATTATATTCCATTATAATTTTCTGCAGGTTTGCTGATTTATACCCGGCCTGTTTCGATTTAACTTTCTCGGACACATCAGGGCAATCACTAATCAGCGTGGCCATTTTATTAGGAAAACCAAATACAAACCGCTCCGCAAAAAAACCAAGCTCATCGCCCTTTTTCAGTATATCCGCACTTGGTGAGCTTCTGATTTCAGACTCTTGTTGTGCATGGTATTTTGAAAAGGCTTCAAAATATCTTTGCACATTAAAAATTCGATCATCTTCCGGCTCCAGGTCCCATACAATTTCCTGGTTGGTATAGTAATACATGCTTAGCGCTCCTTGCACCTTCGGAATCATAAAAAAAGTATGGATGGCCTCCGCTCCTTTAATCATCGATACATTAAACCTAACGCTTTCACGATAGATCCCATCAACGAAATACCCTTTGACTTCGGTTGGACGGAAGAAAGCAATGTTTCCATCTACCCGAACCGTTAACATGCGCTCCATGATGTACGGATAATTGTACTGAACTTCACCCTCTTTCCGTTCACCATCAAGAGTAACGTAATAACCCGGTAAAAATCCATCGGCAGGCTTTCCATTGATTACTCTGAAATCCGTGAAGCTCATTGCACCCGGATTGTAGAGCGGAACTTTATTTCTTGAAAACCAATCCCACTCGGATTGTGCAGTGGCAATAGTAAGGGTGGAGATAAAGAATAGAAATAAAAGGGTTGATCGCATAAAATGTTGGTTAGTCGCTGGTAGAATTTGTATTAACCTAAAATAAATACGCTACAGCAATAAACCTACTGGACTAAAGAAAGGAAAATAGAATATTAAACAATTTCAGGATTTGTTTAAGCATTTATAAAGATGAGGGAAGGCACTACCTTACAATTTACGTTGCACCATTTCTTTGATTTTCACGGCTTTTTCAAAATGATCAAGCTTATGTTTCATAATCCACCATTCCGCTACTTCCATCAATAGCGCTGGGTTTTCGTTTTTATTGGAGAAAAAAGCATAAAAGGAAAGCCCCACGTTCTTTCCTTTTTGTTCAATTTTCTCCGTACAAACTTTAATTATTTTTTGCCGTATCGCTTCAGTCATTTATTACAAGTAATCTTTTTGTAGGCAAGCGTTACCGCTCTTGAACCTGGAATTCAATATCCACCGTTTTATCTTCTATGCTTGGAATTAGATTGGGGTTTAATTTTTCAGGGTCAAACAAACCAGAATCAGCAATCTTTCTCTGCGAAGCAATAAGCTTACTTCTGCTAAATAAATCACCCGTTTTCAAGTCTATCATTTTTACTATTTCCGGTGTTGCTACTCTGTTATTCCCTGTTATAAAGACTTTTCCAATTCTTACGATGTCCCCTTCATACATCTCGAAGGTCAAATCAACATTGCCTTGGTTATTAACTTTCCTTATGTCAACCCTAAAAAACAAATACCCTTGATCCATATAAAGACCGGCTAAGTCGCCACCTTCTGGCCTATAACCAAGTTTGTTATTGATAGCTTCCTCGTTGAAGTTATCTCCCTTTTTAATACCCATATATTCACTGAGATATTCATCACTATAAAGCGTGTTCCCTTTCCAGGTGATACTGCCAATGTTTTGTGATGTGCTTTCAGTAGTCACAAATTTTTCATTTCCACTGCTCTTTTGAGTAAAGGAAAATACTGCCAAAAGCAAGGCAAGGCAGGGGACAATCATTATGTACCTAAGTAAGGCGCTTTTTGAACTCTTCGTTTTGTTTAGCATAATTATTCTTTTTTTAATACTGTTCATTGAAAATTGATGTGTCAAGTACTGTTGTTGTTCTTTATTTGAGGAGAGCTGGAGAATTAATCTTGAATAACTTTCTACATCTCCTGTGCTTCTGGCGATCTGGTCGGCATGAAATTCATGTACATTATTGAGTTCCTTTTTCATGAACCGAAGAATCGGGTTGAACCAACAGATGAGAATTGTCAGTTCCATCAGGAGATTATCAAGCGTATGTCGCTGCTGAATGTGCACTTTTTCATGATCAAAGACCTGAAGAAATTCCTCTTTGGAGATATTCAGCTTGTCTTTGTTGATAAACACATAATTTAAGAACGCAAAAAACAAAGGCCCACTCTTCAGATAAATAGTTTTAATTCCATCGTACTCATTCACTTCATTGCTCTTTACCAGCGCCAAAATTTTATAAATGCCACGATAGAACTTCAAAATGTATAGAAACAATCCCGTTAAATAGATAATGCAAAGGATAGTCATTAGCCAATTCGTACTCTGGACGGATCCATCAGCAGTTGTCACTGGCGCAGCAAGCGTGTTCTCTAAATTTTCAAGATTTGTAAACACAAGCGATATTCCTGAAGATGACGTATTCCAAAAAGGAATGCTGATAATAGGAATGATAAAGCTAATAACTGTCGAAGAGAGAAGAAATCCCCTGTTGATCTGGCTAAATGAAAGCGTTCGGAAAAAACCAATAAACACGAGGTAGAAAATGATCTGACAAACCGTGACCTCAAATAAGTATGTAAACCAACTAGTCATTTTTCTTATTTTTATATTGTTCTATTAACTCCTCAATTTCCTTTACTTCACTTTCACTGAGTTCGTTTTCAGCCGTCATGAACGAAACCACGTTGTCAAATGAGCCTTCAAAAAAATGCGTCACCATATTCTTCAATAAATTTTTTTTGTACTTCTCTTTAGAAATTGTGGGCAAGTACTCATGGGTCTTTCCGTAAGACTTATGGGTAACAAACCCTTTTGTCTCCAAAATTCTGATGATCGAAGAAATGGTGGTATACGGTGGTTTAGGATCAGGAAATTTTTCCAACACGTCATTGACAAAACCACTCTTGATGTCCCATAGAATCTGAAGTACTCCGAGTTCTCGTTCTGTTAAATCCTTCATGCGGTAAATATATAACGCATAAATGGGTTATACAACTTAATATTACGTTATAAAACGTAATTATAAGTTAAAAAGGCTAAAACAGTCGAAAATAGCAATTATTGATAGTATTTTTAATCGGAAAAAGTACCCTGCGATGAATTAGAAATCATCTATTGTCCTCCTTAATCAAAAGAAAATTAGCTATCCATTGAAAGCCAATAAAACCAAATATAAAGATCATGCTCATTGTATTAAAGAGTTCCTCCTCTGCGAATACCAGACCGATTGCCAGAACCCCCACCACTGTCATCGCGATAGCATAAATAAGAAAAGCGTGTTTATATTTTGATGGCGAGAACATGAGACTATAGGGCAGCATCATGGCAAATCCAAATGCCGTCACTACCAAATATTTTTCATCTGTAAAAACAACGTATAGAATAACTCCTAATAAGAAAATACCCAAGCTTACTGCAACAAAATTCGAACTCAACTTTTCATCCTTACCCAGCAGTAATTGCCCATACTTATTGAATCTTAAAAATAAGTTGCTAATTGGCCGCATAACCCACGTGGAGAATGCAATCAAAGCAAGGATAATTATTAGCGGAACCAAAAACGGTTGAAGTGCTTCGTTATTATTAGCAATCGTTCTTAGAACTCTTGATCCAAGATAGAAACCAATAATAACTCCCCATTGATATTTTGAGGTTAGGTTGCCCATCCAAAACGAATACCTTAAAAAAAGTCGGTATGCTACATTCGTTGCCTTCAAGGACTCAAGCATACCCGCTTGCGCATAGGCAAAATTTGGATCATTTTTCAATGACTCTTTAAAATGTTCGAGCGCCTTCTTATGATTCCCTTTCTCTAGCAAGCCCCAACCATAGTTGGCATGTGTGTACGCATTATTGGGATCTTCCCGCAATGCGCCTTCAATGGTCAAAAAAGATTCTTCACTTTTATCCAGCTTAATTAAAGCTGCACTTCTTGTATTCAATCCCAATAGATTTTCTGCATCAATAGCCAATGCTTTATTCGCAAGCGTTAATGCTTCTTCAAACTGTTTGCGGGATAACTTTACATGTGCTAATAAAGCAAAGTAATTTGCATCATCCGGATCTAATTGAATTGCTTGACTGATATCCTTTTCGGCATCTTTGTAATTTTCCTGACCAATTGAAATCCTTGCCCGAACAAAGAATAAATGTGCAGAGTCAGGAGCCAAACCGATTGCATTGTCAATTACTTTTCTTGCTATATCAAGCCGATCTTGCTGCAAATTAACCTCTGCAAAAAGAGACAACAGAACAACATTGTTTGGTTCTTCAGAAAGTAAATCCTTCAAGATTTTCTCCGCTTCGTCAAACTTATCTTGTTGAATTAAAATATCAACTCGTGAGAGTCTGAAGTCTTCTACCATATTATTTCTTAATTTTTAAAAAAGCCAATATATCATCGTACAACCCAGAATCATTCGCGAACATTGCAAAATTCTTAGCCGTCACAAACCACTCTTGTGTACTTGGCTTATGCTTTTTTATTGCATTTTGAATATCTTTTGTATCAAGTGGTTTTGGGATGCCGTCTTCAAACGAGGACTCCAGCTTAATCTCAATCGCTATATCAATAATTGCATCAATATCAGCTCCGGAATAATTTTCTATTTTTTTGGAAATGCTTTTATAATCAATCGTTTCTGTTGGCTTGTTCTTCAATTTCAATCTAAGAATTGATTCCCGTGACGTTTCATCTGGTGGGGAAACAAAAATAATTCTATCAAATCTTCCCGGACGTCTGAATGCCGGGTCTAAATTCCAGGGTGCGTTTGTTGCACCAATAATCAACACGCCATCATTTGTATTTCCGATCCCATCCAGTTCTTGAAGAAAATGATTAATCAAATGCCGACCGCTGGATTGTTTCATGTCACTCCTACTCGCACCTAAGGCATCAATCTCGTCAATAAATAAAACACACGGAGCATTCTGTCTGGCCAGCTGAAAAATATCATGCAAATTTTTCTCGCTTTGACCAATCCACATATCCAGTATGTCATTCAGCCCTACGTTAATAAACTTGGCATTCACCTGTCCTGCAGTGGCTTTAGCGAGGTATGTTTTACCACAACCCGGAGGGCCATACAATAATATTCCCCCTCCGATTTTCTTGCCGTATGCTTTATATAATTCGGGATGGAGAAGTGGCTTAATAATTTTTAGTTCGATTTCTTTTTTAATCGCTTCCATGCCACCGATGTCAGTAAAGTTAATGGTCGGCTTTTGTAAAAATCTTCCATCTACTGTTTCCTCTTCTTCTTTATTTTCAAGGCTTCCTCCTATTCGCAATTGACTATCTAACTCCTCATCAAAGAAATTCGGATCAATGGCCAATGCCCTTTTGTATGCATCAATGGCTCTCTCTACAGCGTTTTCTTTCAACAATCCTTTTGAATAGAGTGCAAAAACACCACTATCTTGTGTGCCGTTTTCAATAACTTC
>JBGTGG010000289.1:0-9792 GCA_041746855.1 Cyclobacteriaceae bacterium
AATCAGATAAATCACCTATCGCAATTCGAGGACGATTCTTCTTAAAAATTGCGAAAGGTCGGCAGTTTTATTTTTCCCTTGTCCCACGTTTTATTCTATTAAAGTCCAAGTTGTCCTTAAGCCGTTCACTTGTCCTCTTGCGAAATCTTTGTTAGTAGAATGTTACCCGTTAGATGACAAAATAAAAAGCGCAGTTTCCAAGTTATTCCTCACTCCGTTGCCTTTGCCAGTTTCGTTAACGAATAAATATCCTTCCGCCTGTCTTTCAAATTCGTAACGGATCCGTGGTGGTTCAGGTCTTTGATCAAATCCAATTCAACATCCACAATCAACGTCATTTCTGTATTCGGGGTAGCCTCGGCTTTCACTCCGTTCGTTGGGAAAGCAAAATCAGAAGGGGTAAACACAGCCGATTGTGCATACTGGATATCCATGTTGTTCACTTTTGGCAAGTTTCCAACGCATCCGGCAATGGCCACATAACATTCATTTTCAATCGCGCGCGCCATCGCACAATTGCGTACACGGGTATAGCCGTTTTGGGTATCCGTTAAAAATGGCACAAACAAAATCCCCAATCCCTCTTCCGCCAACAAACGTGGGAGCTCTGGAAATTCAACATCATAACAAATCAACACGCCTATCTTTCCGCAGTCGGTTTCAAAAACTTTTAAGTGATCACCACCGGTCATTCCCCAATGTGTTTTTTCACTCGGGGTCACGTGTATTTTTGTGTACTGCTCGAATGTTCCGTTGCGCCTGCACAGGTAGCCTACATTATACAATTTACCGTCCACTAAGTGCGGCATGCTTCCAGTGATAATGTTTGAATTATACGCAACTGCAAAATCCGTGAACTTCTGGCGAAGTTGATCGGTATACTGTGCCAATCTCCTGATCGCTTCGTTTTCCTTCAAGTGGTTAAACTCTGCCATCAAAGGCGCATGAAACAACTCCGGAAATAAAATAAAATCGCTTTCGTATCCGGAAGCCGCATCAATAAAAAACTCTATCTGCTCACAGAGTGCATCAAAGTCTTTGAACGGACGCATCTGCCATTGTACAAGGGCCAGGCGTACATTCGAAATTTTACTGTTGATGAACTTCTTCTTCTTCTCGTAATAGATATTGTTCCACTCAATCAGCGCAGCATACTCCATTGACTCTTTATCCCCCGGAAGGTAAGCCTTCAAAATTTTTACCACGTGAAAATCGTTTGCCAATTGAAACGACAACGTAGGATCATAAATTTCCTTAAGCTTCACCCGATCAATATATTCCTTAGTGGTCAGCGTGTCGGAAAACTTTTTATAGTTTGGCAGCCTGCCGCCCGCAACGATCGATTTTAGGTTCAACGTCTCGCATAGTTCCTTCCGCGCATTGTACAACCTGCGGGCAAGCCGCATGCCTCTGAAATCCGGATGGATAAAAATTTCAATGCCGTATAATACATCTCCTTTCGGGTCATGGGTTGAGAATGTATAGGTTCCTGTGATTTCTTCATACGTATGGTTGTCGCCAAAGCGATCATAATCAACGATGATGGACAACGCAGTGCCTACTACTTTTCCGTTTACACGTACGCAAATTTGTCCTTCCGGAAAAATGTTCAACAGTTCATGTATATGATTTTCGCGCCAGTATGCGCCCCACTCTTTATAGGCTTGCAGCATGCTATCTTTCAAATCCAGATAGTCATCCATGTTAAGGTTTCCTATCTCTACCTTCATCGTACTCTCCATAAAAACTCGCAGTATTTAAATATTTATCCGAAATGGAATTCAGATAATATACAAAAGGATTGCCGAAGTAGCAACCCTTTGTAAAATAAAGCGAACGATTGAAGGAATTAAAATTCCTTATTGCAACAATCAAAGAATGTTTGTAGCAACTACCACGTAGTAGGATTTATATTTTTCGCGGCCCGCAAAATGTCGCGTCTGCTTACCTGGCCGAGCAACACACCGTTTTCAACAACCGGCAACCTACGAATAGGTGTGGTCAAGAAATCGTTTGCGGCACTTACTACATCGGTATCGGGTGAAATAGTTTTTACTTTTGCAGTCATGTAATCCGAAACTTTCTGGTTATCACTGGGCAGGTTGTGATAGGCCTGATCAACGATGATGCGCAGGCAATCCTTTTCTGAAATGATCCCCACTAGTTTACGACTTTCATCCAATACAGGAGCACCCGAAATCCTTTTTTCAATAATGATGTCAATCACTTCATGAATACTCTGATCGGGTTTGAACGTTACGAGGTCTTTGGCTTTGACCATGTAGTTGACAACAGATTCGTATTGGGCTTTCGATGATGCGGGAGAGTCTTTCGTTAAGTTGGGTGTGAAATTCATGTTAATTCTGTGTTATGGGTTGAGTATAGAATTATCTTTGGTTATCGTAACATGAAAGGTACAAATTTTTGCAATCGTTTTCAAAACCAAATAATCAATCCCGGCTTACTTTTTCCGACACTCTATGAGCCAGTCCCAGGGAAACGGTGCACCCATCCATTTTGGAGGGCTTTCGAACTCCGTCCGCCAGGAATATTCTATTTTCGCAAGGGCGGTAATGGTAAAGCCAGCATCCCCAAATAGCCAGTGAATTTCAGGTTCTGAAAAATGTTTGGTGGGAACCTCATTGATTTTAATAATGCCTTCAATCAGGTTCACGGTGGTATTATCATAGTACGCTAATTCTGCAACGGGTATATCATCGGGCTGAACCCCTTCCTTTGCATACCACTGAATCATGCGTTGTGAAGCATATAGCACTGATTCCAGGGAAGGAACCACCACCACAGCCGCACCCCCTGGGTTCAAGGTGTTGTATAGGTTTCGAATCATTTCAATGTTTTTTGCATATTCCGGAAGCATGATCACGTTGCAACAAAACGCAAAATCAACCTTCGGTAAGCGAAGACCTGGTGTTGAAAGATCAACCTTTTTGTAGGTAATATTATCGTATTCGTTGACTTTGGCCTGTTGGAGACAGGTTGCTGAAATATCCAGTGCCAATACAGACTTAAAAGCCGGAGAGAGTAGCGGAAAAGCCTTTCCTATCCCACATCCAAAATCGATTGCGTATTTTTCATTGCTACTATATTTCCCGATAAACGTGGGGATCAGTTTCTGCTTGTCATTCCTGAAAACATCAAATATTTCATCTTCATATTGCTTCCCGACTTGGTCCCAATGGTTTTCCTGATCCATTTTTACGCTTTAATTCACCTGACTGGAGAACAAGTTTATCCAAATTTGATAGAAATCGGGCATCAATTCCTTCATTTTTCGTATTCTTGCACCCAAAATTTAAGGGACGAAGCGTCTTCTCCTCCTCAACAAATACGATCACTGATATGAAAAAAACTGCCGAAATCCACACCAAGAAAGGTATTATGAAAATCGAGTTCTTTGAAAAAGATGCTCCAAAAACTGTCGAGAACTTCGTAACACTTGCGCAGAAAGGATTTTATGATGGATTGACATTTCACCGTGTACTTCCGAATTTCGTCATTCAAGGCGGTTGCCCGAATGGAATCGGAAACGGTGGCCCAGGTTACCATATTGATTGTGAATTGACCGGTGAAAACCAATACCACGACCGTGGGGTCTTATCAATGGCACATGCCGGAAGAAATACAGGTGGTTCGCAATTTTTCATCTGCCACAGCCGCGACAATACCGCACACCTTGATCGCAACCATACTGTGTTTGGAAAAGTAGTGGAAGGATTGGATGTAATCGATCAAATCAGGCAAGGTGATGTGATGGAAAAAGTAATCATTTCTTAAAACCGTTAGTTTCAGTTGCTATGAGATTGCGTCAATTGTCCAGAAAGCTGGAGGTAGATACCGAAAAAATAATCCAGTATTTAAAAACCATCGACCTCCCCTGTGAAGATGATTCCAATGCAAAGCTTTCGGATGAACAGGTGGAAATACTGATCCAAAAATTTGGGCCGCTAATCGAAGTTGCAACGGAAGAAATCAAACCACTTGCTGAACCTGTTCAAGAGGAACCAATTGTTGTTAACGAAGAACCTCAAGCCATACAAGAACAAGAGGTGACGGAAATTGTAAAAGATGAACACCAACTTCCAGAACCTCATCAATCGGAACCAGACGAAGCAATTGATGCTGAGCTGGATGTTATCCGGGCACCAAAAGTAGAACTCACAGGATTGAAAGTGGTGGGCAAAATTGAGCTGCGCACACCGAAGAAAAAAAAGGATGCTGAAGCAGAATCCACAAAAGAAGAAGTTGCGCTACCGAAACCCAACCGGGCAAGGACAAACGGCAAGCATCCTAAAAAAGGTCTACCGCGCAAAAATACATTAACCCCTGCCGAGCAACGCGCCCGCGAAGAAAAAATAATGCAGCGCAAAAAGAAGGACGCTGAAAAACTTGCGAAGAAAAAGAAACGGGAGAATTACCTAAAGAAGGTTACAATAAAGGAGAAGGAAAAAGCTGCCGCTAAAAAAATAAAAACCGAAACGGTTGCGCATAAACCCCAGGCCAAACCAACAAAGAACGTTGGCCTGATCACGAAGTTCATTAATTGGATGCGCAGGGAGTAACGATTTTCTTTTTCTTTTAAAACGCTTGACCGCCCGGTATTCATCAAAAGTAGTATCCTTATCAGGACAAAAGGAACAAGAATACCAACGGAAACAACAAACCAATGAGCGCAAGCTTCCAACCCCGCTTCTTAAAACTTTTATCGCCCGTTTGTATAAACATACCGGTAATGGCAATCGTAAGCATGGCCACACCAAAGATATCGGAATAATAGATCCACCACTTGCTGGTGTCCACATGGAGCTTGGTCATTTGCCCCAACACCGGTGTGGTTTTATAGGTGGTGATTATACCTTCCCCGGAAGCTAAATCAACTTCCACATCATGGGATACATAGGAAATGCGAAGGGAAGTCTCCGTGCGTTGAAAGCGCCTTAGTTGATCATCAATATTGTTTTCACTGGTAAAGGATGCAATGAAGTCATCATTAATCATCTCTTGATTATCAGGCAGTTTAACTTTTACTTCCTGGGTGCTGACGGTATACCTGCGGGGGTGCCAATCCTGACGGTGGTTCAAGAATATACCGGATATTGAAAAGGCAATGATAAGCCCGAGATAAAAGTAAGCAATATCACGGTGTGTATTTCGGGCAGTTAGTTTCATACAACTAATTAAGTTAGGATTGGTAACAAGCGCGCAAATATCTACAGCGCTACCACAGAAAGCAAGCAGTTGTCAAATCTTCGTAAAGCATTACTGGATACTTATTCCCGCAATAAAAATTTACTTGCAATTCAATAAACCTGCTATATTTGCCGCCAGTTATAAATTTTTTAAACCATTACAATCAAATGACGAAAGCAGAACTAATCAGCAAAATGGCAGAAGATGCCGAAGTGACTAAAGTACAAGCTACAGCCGCTTTAAACTCTTTATTGGAAGCGATCACAAAGACCCTAAAGAAAGGTGAGCGTTTTGCATTAACCGGTTTCGGTACTTTTTCAGTTACTAAAAGAGCAGCCCGCAAAGGACGTAACCCGTTCACTGGTGAGGCTATCAAAATCAAAGCTAAGAAAGTAGCCAAGTTCAAAGCTGGTAAAGAGCTTTCTTCAAAGCTGTAATCGATTTACACCAACATAAGAAGCCCTGTTCGAGCAATCGCGACAGGGTTTTTTTATGTGCTCCACATTGCACCAACACTATAGAGAATTGTGCGCTGAAAAAAATACATTTTTTAATTCAATTGACTATATTCGAAATCTTAAAATTGAATCAATGGGCAAACTAATCATTAGTAGCTTTAAAGAGTTTGAACAATACGTTGGCCAGGAACTGGGTGTTTCAGATTATCTTACCATCACACAAGATCAAATCAACAAATTTGCAGATGCAACACTCGACCACCAATGGATCCACACTGATCCGGATCGCGCCAGTAAAGAAAGCCCGTTTGGTAAACCTATCGCCCACGGATTTCTGACACTTTCTATTGTTCCGTATTTGTGGGAACAAATAGCACAAATCAACAATACCAAAATGTTGATCAACTATGGTATTGAGAAGTTAAGATTCAATCAACCGGTTGTTGTTGATAACGAAGTTCGTTTACGTGTTAAATTACAATCCATTGTTGACTTGCGGGGTATCAGCAAAGCACAACTGGATATAACATTGGAAATAAAGGATAGTAAAAAGCCAGCTTTTACAGGAACATTGATTTTCCTTTACCACTTCATCTAGAAGCTATCTCAAAATAGCACTGTCAGGTTGAGTTTATCGAAACCTTATTGATTGACTCCAAACAGCTCACACTACTAATTTCTTTTTAAATCCTTCTATCCGGTTAGTTAGTTTGGAGAAGAATTTAATTCGTTCCTTTTCTGCCGTTGCACTGATAAGTGTAGAGTGTTGGATTAACCCCTTAAGATACTCTTCTGTCTTTGCACAAAAATATTCATGCTGTGTGATCAGTAAGCTCAGTGTATTATAATTTAAATATGCAAGCCGCTTCTCCCCTGCCATTGCAAAAACAGTATTATCAGACATCAGCACTTCGTTTTGATAGAGATTAAAAGATGCACCCTCTTCTTTCCTTCCATTTGCCGCTTCATCCTGCGTTGTCCGTATGAGTGCAAGCAAATGATCACATAGCTCGATTGGTTGATTTGGATCTGTAAAAAAACCACACTCGTGGTAAAATTCAATCTGCTTCAAGGTATTGTTGATCGATTCCTCCGCCCATATTTCATTGCTGGGAATCCGTGCATAGCGGTCCCAAATCCGAACGCCAAGTTGAATCATTTCTTTTGGAATTACGCCCGGTTCAAATGTCAACTGCTTAAAATCCGGATTGCCAATAATCGTTTTCTGCCAGAAAAACATTTTAAACTCTGAAAGCTTGGGGTTGCGCACATAATGAAATACAGGGATGTCTTTAGCAGCATAGGTGATCGCGGTCAACATTTCAACATTTTTATATACCGAGTTGAGCCATTGCTCAAGGGAATATTCAGATGAAGGCGCCCGGTCCATAAAAGGAATCATATTTGCGCTAGGCGAAAAAAATGAATCAAGGGACACACCGAAACGTTCACAAAGTTTCTTTGCCTCATCCAATGACAAAACGGTCTCGCCACGAATCCTTCGATAGGCACTATCGCGACTAACCGAAAGTAACTCTGATAGTTCATCAACAAAGGAAAGGTTGGCGGGCATCCTCTTCTTGACTTCCTCAAGAAAAGAACTCTGTATACTATCGAGGTTTGCCATGCAGCTAATTGAAATTGTATAACTAAGCTACTCAATTTCAAAGATTTTGCAAGAATTGCGATTGAAATGGAATAAGAAACGATCAAATTGTGATAATCGCAATAGCCTTATATTCCCTTTTCAGAAAACAGAATTGACCCGTTTGGTTGGCGTGATAGCTTTAATAAATAAACCAATATGAAGCTCTTCTTATTGATTGCTGCGAAAATCTTTATCTTATTTGCGACTCCATATCTATGGCTATGGACACATTTTTCACTACCACAAACCCAACGAAAAAAAACCAGGGAAATCGTGAAGCGGTCACAGAAAATAGGCAAGCGTAAACTGCCAGTGCTTATTCACATAGTCCTATTCCTTTTATTACTGGGTAGCTTCCAATCTGGAACATGCCAGGAATATATTGACATCATCAAGTTGAATTATAACTACACAGCCCTCAACACCTTTAATAATTCCGATGTCAAAACGACAATCGCTGAAATTGATTTGGAAGCTACTATTCCAATTGTTATCAACGACAAAGCAACATTCGTAACTGGTTTATACGGGGAAGCCTTTCGGGTAAAATTAGACGTTGATGATTTATCAAAAAACATTTATGCCTTTAGTCCTAAACTCGGATTAAATTTCATGCATGGAAAGAAGTGGTCGGGCACGTATATGTTGTTGCCTAAAGTTGCTTCCGATTTTGTGAACGTATCGAGCAAGGACTTTCAAATTGGTGGCTTTGTGTTGATGAAATATAATCGAAAACCCAATCTTAATTATAAAGTTGGAGTGTATGCCAATTCAGAATTCTTCGGTCCGTGGGTTGTTCCTCTTATCGGATTGTATTACGTAAGTCAATCCAAAAAATTCGAAGCTAATCTTACGCTTCCCTTTGCAGCGGATATCAACTATCGCATTGCAAATAAGGTGACCAGCGGGATAAGTTTTGCCGGCCAAACCAAATCGTACCACGTTACTAGTCCCATCATCGATGGTAAACAAGGATACTTAGCAAGAGCGACAGCCGAACTCTATGGATACGTGTCCTTTAACACAAACAGAAACATTATTATTCAAACAAAAGTTGGACACTCATTTGGTCGCTACTACAGAGTCTTTGATGATGGCGACCGGGTTGGACTGGGCATGCCGTTAGTTTTTTTTAATGACAACCGTAGCCAACTCAATTCGGATTTTGCTGATGGATGGGTCTTTCAATTGATGGCGATCTATCGGCTTCAACTTCCTAAGTGATCTTGTTCTTCACACTCCACTTTTTATACACGAGTGCCACCACTCCCAGTATGACCAATCCGATCAGTTGCGAATGGCTCAAATAATCTTCAATGATAAATCCTCTCACCTCATCGCCCCGAAAGTACTCTAATACAATTCTGCCGACTGCATAAAACATGAGGTACAACAAAAAGAGCTGACCATAAAAAGTTCGTTTGTTTCGAATGGCCAGAAGAAAGATCATCAACAAAAGAATATACCCTGCTTCCATTAATTGAGAAGGAAACAACGGTTCATGCAAAGGTGCCTGACAGGCAGGGTCTGTAAATGTAATACCAAAAAAACTATGGGTTGGTTTTCCATAACAACAGCCTGCCATAAAGCAGCCAAGCCTTCCAAACATGTGGACGAGGCACGTGGTGATCGCCACCACGTCCAACATTTTGTAAGTATTCAATTTAGCTTTTTTGAAATACCACAGCATCGTAGGTACAGCAAAAAGGAACGAGCCATAAAATACAAATCCTCTTCCGGTAAAAAGTCGTGCTGGTTCTTTCAGATACAATGAGGGTGTTTCAAAAAACAAAAAAACTTTACCACCAATCACTGCCGCAAGAAAAATATACAAGAACAAGGAGTTGGCCTGATCAAATGTCAACCCGACCTCCTTCTTCCCCTGAACTGCCAGATACCACACACCTGCGATGGCACCCAACGCAATGAAATATCCATAACTGTAAAGCGTTATGCCGCCTACTTCAAATAATATCGGATGCACACCTAGCCTTTATAAGAGATGCGATAAATTACATTGGCGTGATCATCCGAAACCAACATAGAACCATCTTCCAGAATTAAAACATCAACGGGCCGACCCCAGGCTTTCTGCTCTTCTTCATCCAGCCAACCCTCGGCAAAGGTTTCATAGCCAGTCGACTCGCTGTTTGTTACTTTCACCATACTAACGCGATACCCAATTTTTTCATCGCGATTCCAGGAACCATGTTCAGCAATAAAAATTTGTTTGTTGTATGCTGCTGGAAACATACTGCCGGTATAAAATTTTAATCCCAAGGGAGCAACATGCGGGCCCAGGTTTTGTGCAGGAGCAATAAATTCAGAACACGGCTGAGCGGATCCGAATTCCGTATCGGCAATCGTACCTCCATGGCAATACGGGTAACCAAAGTGTTGACCCTGAGCCGTTACTTTATTCAATTCGCACGGAGGTATGTCATTGCCCATCATATCCCTTCCATTATCAGTAAACCA
>JBGTGG010000290.1:0-12246 GCA_041746855.1 Cyclobacteriaceae bacterium
GGAATGGCGAGCCCCCAGTAGATTTTTAAAATCAAACTGAGTCCTTCCCACCATGAACTATAATCGCTCATAACTATAAGATTTGCCTCTCAAAGTAAAGGTTAATTTCTTCATTCACAATAGGCAAAATAGTTTTTGATAAATAATGTTAAGGGCTTAACGTATTTTTTATAGTGCCAACCGTATTCCCACCGGGCAATGATCAGAACCAAAGTACTCGTTATAGATTTCTGCTGCTGTTACCTTTTCCATGAGCGTTTCCGGCACTAAAAAATAATCAATTCGCCAGCCTACATTCCGGTCGCGTGCAAAAAATTTGTAGTTCCAATACGTGTATTTTATTTCATCGGGATGGAGCCTCCGGAAGGTATCCACCAAACCTGCATTCAGATAAGCCTGAAACCCATCAATCTCACGCTGCGTGTAGCCTGCTGATTTGTTGTAGTTCTCTTTTGCGCGGGCAATATCGATTTCCTGATGGGCAACATTTAAATCGCCACACAAAATAACCGGTTTGTTCACCATCAATTTTTGTATGTGTCGGAGAAAATCGCGATCCCAACCTTCGCGATAATCCAACCGTAAAAGTCCATCACCGGAATTGGGCGTATAAACCACCACGATAAAAAACGTATCGAACTCTGCGGTAATCACGCGACCTTCCTGATCGTGCTCTTCCAACCCCATGTCGTAAACAACATTGATTGGCTCCGTTTTGGAAAGAATAGCAGTACCGGAATATCCCTTGCGTGCTTTGGAAGAATTTACATAGACTTTATAATCTGAAAGAAGTTCAAGGGCGGTTTTGGTTTCCTCACTGGCAGCTTTCGTTTCCTGCAGGCAAAGGATATCCGGATCCATTGCTTTGATATTTTTTAGAAAATCTTTCTTAATGATGGCGCGGATGCCATTTACATTCCAGGAAACGATGTGCATGTGGTTAATTTTAGTAGCGGTTTATACTTCACTGCAAATAAACAAAAAAACCTCCCGACACGTCAGGAGGCTTTTAATATGATTAACCGAACTGATTATTTACCAGCCTTGGCTTTGAATTCTTCTTTAATTGCTTCGATATCAACATTCCTGATAACCGGCTTAGCACCCTGGATTTGCATGTCCAGCTTTCTAACTTTTGATTTAGAACGGTCTTTGCGAAGTTTTCTCTTAATACGTGTTACACTCATGACTTCTTATTTTAGGAGCGCAAAAATAAGGGTTTCATTCATTCTGACAAACCATACCCTCAATTATTAATGGGAATTGTGTACATACCCCGGGTCTGTGTCCTCACAGACCCACGCTTCAATGATTCTTTTCGCTCTAAAAGGCACAGAAAAGGGTAAAATTATGCCAATACCCGAAATGATAATTAGCTTTGCCCCGATATGGAAAAACCCACATTACCAAAAGGAACCCGCGATTTTGGCCCGGCTGTAATGGCCAAACGTCAATTTATCCTGGATACGATCCGTACCGTTTTTCAAAAATATGGATTTCAGCCGCTGGAAACCCCTGCCATGGAAAATCTTTCGACCCTTACGGGAAAATATGGGGATGAGGGGGATCAGTTGTTGTTCAAAGTCCTTAATTCCGGGGATTACCTTAGCAAAGCCAATGAACAGGTGCTTATTGCAAAAGACTCTAAAAAACTAACTTCAGATATATCCGAAAAGGGCCTCCGCTACGATCTCACCGTTCCCTTCGCTCGCTTCGTGGTGATGAACCGCAACGATATTGCTTTTCCCTTCAAACGCTATCAAATCCAGCCCGTTTGGCGTGCCGACCGCCCACAAAAAGGAAGGTACCGCGAATTTTATCAGTGCGATGCCGATGTGGTGGGAACAAAAAGCCTGATCTGCGAAGCCGAAATTATTTTGATGATCAAAGAAGTGATGAAGGGATTGAACCTTACAGACTACACGATCAAAATCAATCACCGTGGTGTGTTGATGGGCTTGGCAGAAATCCTCAATGCCAAAGGAAAAGAAACTGATCTTTTCGTGGCCATCGATAAACTGGAAAAAGCAGGTAAAGAAAAAGTAAAGGAAGAACTGGAGGGAAAAGGATTTTCGTCTGATCAGGTTGAAAAGCTTTATGAATTCCTTAACGCAAAAGGATCGAACGCAAAAACCTTAGACTTTCTTAAAGATTCCTTTTCGAACTCACCTGAAGGTTTGAAAGGAACAGAAGATTTAAACACAGTTTTTTCATTGCTAAAAAATTACAACGCTACTGATGAAAATGTTGAGCTTGATTTATCGCTGGCACGCGGCCTCAGCTATTACACCGGTTGTATTTTCGAAGTCAAGATCAATAACGTGGGCATTGGTTCCGTGAGTGGTGGTGGACGATATGATGACCTGACCGGTAACTTTGGTATGCCCGATGTTTCCGGTGTTGGTTTTTCTTTTGGTGTCGATCGGTTGTATGATGCATTGGAAGAACTCAATAATTTCCCCAAAGAAGCAACGATCACTTCGAAATTATTAATCTGTCATTTTGATGAGGCATCCATGCACTATGGCTTGAATGTGCTTTCGAAGGTTCGTGAAGCAGGAGTATCAGCAGAAATTTATCCGGATCAAGCAAAGCTTAAAAAACAATTGGATTTCGGAAACAAAAAACAAATCCCTTTCACCGTGGTCATTGGTTCGGATGAAATAAAATCCGGCAACCTCGTGTTGAAAAATATGGAGACAGGCGAGCAGGAAACGCTTACCCTTGAAAACCTCATTACTAAACTTCGTTAACGAATGGTTCATTCCATCTCCGATAAAAAAATTCAACTAACCGATCTGCAAAAACTTTTGCAGCAAGACATTACACTTGAACTTTCAAGTTCTGCTAAAGAAAAAATTAACACCTGCAGAACCTATCTCGATACCAAACTAAAAGAAGCCACCAAGCCCATTTATGGAATCAACACAGGGTTCGGATCGCTTTATGGGAAAAATATCTCCACCGATAACCTCGAAAAACTTCAGGAAAATTTAGTGAAGTCGCACGCCTGCGGAACAGGTGCTGAAATTCCGGAAGAACTCGTGCGCATCATGTTGTTTCTTAAAGTGCAGTCACTGGCGTATGGCAACTCGGGTGTACAATTGCAAAGCGTTCAGCGATTGGTGGACATGTTCAACAACCAGGTGTTTCCTGTTGTTTATGAAATGGGTTCGCTGGGAGCGTCCGGTGACCTGGCCCCGCTGGCACATTTGTCATTGCCCTTGATTGGACTTGGGGAGGTTAACCACAATCAAAAGAGAATATCCGGAGCTGACCTCAATAAAGCACTACAGTGGGAATCGATCCACTTGCAGGCAAAAGAAGGCTTGGCCTTGTTGAACGGCACTCAATTCATGAGTGCGTATGGAACCTGGTGTACGCTCCATGCACAGCGCTTGATTAAACTCTCCAGTATTATTGGTGCCTTGTCACTCGATGTTTTTGATGGACGTATTGAATCTTTTCTTCCGGAGGTGCATGCCATTCGTCCACATTCCGGACAAGGAAAAATTGCAGCCGATATAAAAAATATTTTAACAGGAAGTGAATTGATCGCACAATCAAAAACACATGTGCAAGATCCCTATTCGTTCCGGTGCATACCACAAGTGCATGGTGCCAGCATGGATGCTATTCAATATGCAACAAATGTTTTCATTACCGAAGTCAATAGTGTAACCGATAACCCCAATGTGTTTCCCGAAGAAGATATGATTATCTCTGCCGGAAATTTTCATGGTCAGCCCTTGGCGCTGGCGTTGGATTTTTTAAGCATTGCTGTAGCAGAACTGGGAAGTATTTCTGAAAGACGCACATATCAATTGATTTCAGGTTCACGTGATTTACCGAATTACCTGGTGGCCAATCCGGGTATCAATTCGGGATTGATGATACCACAATACACAGCTGCTTCGCTGGTGAGCCAGAACAAACAACTGTGCACACCCGCTTCCATTGATTCGATTGTATCCTCCAATGGACAAGAAGATCACGTAAGCATGGGCGCCAATGCAGCAACGAAAACCTATAAAATTGTTAAGAATTTATATTCTATTCTTGCAATTGAATTGTTGACAGCCTCGCAGGGCCTTGAATTCAGAAGGCCGCTGAAGACTTCGCCACAATTGGAATCTTTTGTTAATACTTTTAGGAAGATTGTCCCGTTTATTGAGGAAGACCGCGTTCTCCATGACGATATGATGAAGACTGAGAAATTCTTACAAGCGATTGAACTCGAAGCATGAAGTTTTTCAGGATTTGGATCACGCTACTTATTCTACTGCCTGTTTTTGGACAGGCACAACCCTACACCAGTATAGGGGGTACTTTCGAACTGGCTGATAGGAATGGCTGTGCACCATTCTCGGTTACCGTAAACGTTCTTGCCCCCAATTTGTGCAACGGGGCAAGTCCCTGTGCTGCAGATTTTGAAAGAAATGGAAACTTTCAAACATTTGTTACACCACCGACCCATACGTATACAACTCCTGGTACGTATTGGTTACGAGTGCTCTATCAAGCATTGGTTATTGATAGTATTCAAGTCGAAGTTTATTCGAATGTTGTACCTGCGTTCGAACTTTATACGTGTAGTGCGAATGGAGTTCAGGTTAACATAACCGATACAAACTATGATGAATATATTCTTGACTTCGATGATGGAACCGTAACGACGGTGCTTTCAGGTTCAATGACCAACCATGCGTTTGGATCAGACGGTAATAAAAGTATTTCTGTGCGCGGAACAAATCTGAATTCAGCCGACAATTGCAATGTGAGTGATCAAACTTTTTTAGCCCTACCAATATTGCCAGCTCCTTCTATCAATTTGCTTACGGTTTTAAGCGAAACTGAAATTCAACTTGACTTCTCAGGACTACCCAATGTATTATATCGATTAGAGATTTCAAACAATGGTGGCCCGTTTCAATTTGTACGAAATCTTTACAATGTAAACTCAACTATCATCACTGGATTACAAACCGATAACCGATATTATTGCTTCCGGCTTCAAACATTTGACCCTTGCACAGGTACCCTCACACCCTCCAACATTATTTGCAGTGCGGATTTTGATCTTACTTTACAAAACAACAACATCCAGCTTGACTGGACTACATCAAACACAGGGGTAACCGATTATAGTTTGAATCGGGATGGCGCACTCTTAACAAGCGTGCCTGCCGCCAATTCTTCATACGATGATAATACCGTGGTCTGCAATACAAATTATTGCTATCAGCTCATTCACAACTACGCAAATGGCAGCCGAAGTATTTCGCTTTCAAAATGTGGCACTGCATTTTCCAGTGATGTTCCGACTCCTCCTGCGAACATCTCAGCACAAGTATTAGTAAATGGGGTTGACTTAATATGGACACAAGACGCTGCATTTACCGCCAGTGAATATTCCGTTTTTAGAGGAGTCAGTGGAGATCCTTTTATCCCGATAGGAAATACTGCCGTTCCAAACTTTTCAGATAGCGAATATTCAACAGAGGGAAATTATTGTTATCGCATCAGCTATACGGATGCTTGCAACAATGTGAGCCCACCGAGCATCGATGCTTGTCCCATCCGGCTATCCGGAAATTTAAATTCCGACAACACCATTGATTTAAACTGGTCGGAATATGTAGGATGGGAGAATGGTGTGTTTGAATACACCGTTGAAAAATTCGATCAAAATGGAAATTTGATTTCTTCCAACCCAACAGGAACAACTACTACCTTCATCGATGATGTGGAAGACCCAACCAATCAAATCTACACCTACGTAATTTATGCTTCCGCTATTGATGGCGGAATTGCTCAATCCATTTCCAATGCTATTACTGTTGTAAAGGAGCCTAAACTATTCTATCCAACTGCTTTTACACCCAATAACGATGGTAACAATGATGAATTCAAAGTTGGTGGTCAATACATTTCAACATTTGAAATGAAAATTTTCAACCGTTGGGGAGAGCAATTGTACACCTCCACGGATATTGATCAGGGATGGGACGGGACCTTTCGGGGAAATGCTGTCCCGGAAGGTACTTACGCTTTTGTGGCTGATCTTACTGATTTTGCCGGACAAAAATTCACCCGCTCCGGATCGGTTGTTCTTCTTCGGAAAAAATAAGCAACTTTGCTTCTAAAATAGAATACACACTTTAATCAGAATGCTATGTTTGATATGATGAAGATGATGGGGAAGATGAAGGAAGTGCAAGCCCAACTAAAAAAAGCGCAAGACAATCTGGTGAATATAAAAGCAGAAGGTGAATCCGGTGGTGGTATGGTTAAAACCGTGGTAAACGGAAAACGCCAACTTATTTCCATTGATATTGATCCACTATTGTTAAAGCCCGAAGATAAAATTATGCTTCAGGATTTAATTGTTGCGGCTGTCAACAAAGCCTCCGAAGATGCCGATGTATTGGCCAAAGAAGAATTGAAGAAAAGCACAGAAGGACTCATTCCAAATATCCCGGGAATGGATTTAAGCGGCCTAATGGGATGAGCCGTGTTGCAGTTGTTATCCTCAACTTCAACGGACAAAAACTATTAACACAGTTTTTACCATCAGTCATTTTAAATTCAAGCAAGGCTACAATTTATGTAGTCGATAACGGTTCAACGGATGAGTCGATTCCCTTACTGAGGACCCAGTTTCCGGAAGTGAAAATTATTCGGCTTGATCAGAACTATGGTTTTTGTGGTGGGTATAATAAGGGACTTGCTAATCTCAACGAAGAATTTTTTATTCTCCTCAATTCCGATGTTGAAGTAACCCCGAATTGGATTTCACCTCTGGTAGCCCTTGCGGATAGAGACCCAAAAATCGGGGCCATTCAACCAAAAATTTTAGCGTACCATCACAAAAACAAATTTGAATATGCTGGTGCCGGGGGTGGGTTTATTGATACGCTCGGCTATCCCTTTTGTCGTGGGCGCATCTTTGACCACATTGAAGAAGATGAGGGGCAATACAACGACACCCTTCCGATTTTTTGGGCCGCAGGTGCCTGTATGTTTGTGCGGTCAGCATGTTATAAAGAATTGAATGGGTTGGATGAAGATTTCTTTGCCCACATGGAAGAGATTGACTTTTGCTGGCGATTGAATCGCAGCGGATATGCGGTTTATTATACCGGGGAAAGCACCGTTTATCACCTGGGTGCAGGTACGCTAAGCTATAATCATCCAAGAAAGGTTTTCCTGAATTTCAGAAATGGGCTGGCCATGCTGCTTAAAAACCTGAACGGGGGCGAACTTTGGTATAAAATTCCGTTTCGAATCCTGCTGGATTGGTTAGCGGCAGTAAGTTTTCTGCTTAAAGGCCAATTCAAGAATTTTCCGGCTGTCTTTAAGGCCCATTTGAACTTGATGGGGGGTTTAGGCGCTATTTGGAAAAAAAGAAAAGCGCTGCATGCTGAGTATCCCACCTATACGCGGAAAAACATTCATCCCAACCTGATAATTTTTGAGTATTACCTGAAAGGGAAGAAAAGAATCCATTAAAAGATTAGAAATCCCAAATCGTATGTCTCCGCATGTGTTTGCGGATATTGATGATGAAGGCCAGGGCCAGGTATACCAAAATCGGGGAGCCGAAAGTAATAAATGAGGTATAAATGAAAAATACCCGAATACTCGTGGTTGCCACCCCTAACTTTTCACCCAGCTTGGTACAAACACCGAAGGCATACACCTCAAAAAAGTCTTGAATCTTATCAATCAGGTTCTTCATATAATCTCTCATAACTTTAATTTCGTCTTGAAATTGCGTCCACTCATCGATCAAAATACAGAAATACAAATATAATGGCCAGAAGCCCCTAAATTGGGGTCAATAATCTTATTTTTTTGAGTATTATTGCAAAAAAAGCTATATAAAAGTAGTTTTGCAACCTGTTTAAACCAACCAAAAATTAAATCCAATGAGAAAAATTGTTTACTCATTTCTGATCATCGGTGCATTAAGCCTTGCGGGCTGTACTTTGCCCAAGATGGTGAAAATGGCCAAAGAGCAACAGTTAACCGTGACTCCTAATCCACTGGAAGTTCATAAAGATACCGTTGCCTATGATATGGCTGCCAACTTACCCGTTAAAATGTTAAAAAAGGGTACAGTTTACACCGTAAATTCCTATTACAAACATGGAGACAACGAGGTAGCACTCGAGCCGATCGTTTTCAAAGCTGAAGACTATCCAAATAGCGCTACTGAGCAACCTAGAGTAACACAAAGTTTCTCTTTCCCGTATTCTCCTGCAATGAAAACAGGTACCCTTCAAGTTGAAGGAGTAGCCGGAAAAGGTGAAAAAACCAAAGTGACGCCACGTATGGACGTTGCTGTGGGTGTAATTACCACCTCTAAGCTGGTGAAACCTGTTTATTTCGCTGCATACGCAGAACACGGATATAACAACCAGGAAGAACTTATCCCTGTTGTAATTCCTAACTTCATTTTCGACCAAGGTCGTTCTGTTTTGAAGACTTCTGAGATCAAAAGCGCAAAAGGAAAAGAACTAGACGCTTTCATCGCTTCTAAGAATGCTACCCGTACAGTAACCATCACTGGTACTCACTCTCCTGAAGGTGCGGAACGTATCAACAGCAAATTAGCACAAGATCGTGCTGCAGCTATTGAAAAATACTACCGTGCACAAATGAAAAAATACGACTACAAAGGAATGGCTGATTCTATCAACTTCATCCTGAAGCCTGTAGTTGACGACTGGAATGCTTTCAAAACTGCCCTTTCCAAGTACGAAGGAATCTCTTCTGAAGAGAAGTCTGAGTACATGAACATCATCAACAACGGAAGCGACTTCGAAGCGCAAGAAAAAGAACTTCGTAAACTTCCTACTTACAGAAAAGTATTCAAAGATGTTTACCCTGGCTTGCGTACTGCGCAAACTGAGATCCTTACCGTGAAAGAAAAGAAAACAGACGAAGAAATCTCTGTTCTTGCCAAACAAGTTACACAAGGAACAACTTCAGCTGATACTCTTTCTTACGAGGAAATGATGTATGCTGCAACCCTTACCCCTTCATTGGAAGAAAAAGCTGCTATCTATGAGGCTGCTACCAAAAAAGGATCAAACTGGAATGCGCACAACAACTTAGGCGCGGTTTACATTGCTCAAGCAATCGAAAACCCTTCCAATGCAACTTCATTAGCTGAAAAAGCAAAAGCACAGTTGGATATCGCTGCCCGTATCAATGCTTCTCCTGAAGTACACGCTAACTTAGCTTCTGTTGAAATGTTCGGTGGTAATGCATATGCTGCTTACGATCATGCTAACAAAGCATTAGGTGCTGGATTACGTGGTGACAATGCTGCTGGTGTTAATGGTGTGAAAGGTGCTTCTGAGATCGTAATGGCAAAATATAGCGATGCTGTTCGTTCTGAGTCATCTGCTACCAGCAATGCTGACAACCTTTTCAACAAAGGCCTTGCACAAGTATTGAACAAAGACTACCAAAATGCAATGACTTCATTCAATGAAGCCACAAGCCAAAACAGCCAATTGGCAATCGCCTATTACGGTGCTGCCGTTGCTGCTGCAAGACTTAAAAATGCAGATGCAGTAGTGAGCAATCTAACCAATGCAGTTAAAAACGATCCTTCTTTGAAAGAAGCAGCGTTAACTGACCTTGAGTTTGCCAGCTATGCAGCAACTGAATCATTCAGAAATGCTTTGAAATAAGCATTCACCATTGGATTTATAAGAAAGCCTCCCGATTACATCGGGAGGCTTTTTTTTGCCCAAATGATTAATGGATTAAATACCCATATTCTTTTGTCAAAACAACCTCAGATGCTATTTTTACACACTTTTAATTAGCTTATGAGAGAGATACAATTTAGGGAAGCCCTTCGTGAGGCCATGAATGAAGAAATGAGAAGAGACTCCAAAGTATTTCTCATGGGTGAAGAGGTTGCCGAATACAATGGCGCTTATAAGGTTAGCCAGGGTATGCTGGACGAGTTTGGACCACAACGCATCCTGGATACACCAATAGCTGAACTTGGGTTTGCCGGGATAGGCGTAGGTGCAGCCATGAACGGGCTTCGTCCCATTATTGAATTCATGACTTTCAACTTCTCGTTGGTAGCCATCGATCAGGTGATCAACTCGGCTGCCAAAATGATGTCGATGTCGGGTGGGCAATTTAATATTCCCATGGTATTTCGTGGGCCAACTGGTAATGCGGGTATGCTAAGCTCCCAACATTCTCAAAATTTTGAAAACTGGTATGCGAACTGCCCCGGATTAAAGGTGGTGGTTCCTTTTACACCGTATGATGCAAAAGGCCTTTTGAAAACCGCTATCCGCGATAATGATCCCGTGATCTTCATGGAATCGGAATTGATGTATGGGGATAAAGGCGAAGTGCCTGAAGAAGAATATCTCATTCCAATCGGTGTTGCCGATATTAAACGGGAAGGTTCTGATGTTACCATCGTATCCTTCGGTAAAATTATGAAAGTGGCGTTGGAAGCAGCTGAAGAACTGGCAAAAGATGACATTTCTGCTGAAGTAATCGACTTACGCTCGGTTCGCCCCATTGATTATGATACAGTAGTTGCGTCAGTGAAAAAGACCAACCGGTTGGTGATTGTGGAAGAAGCCTGGCCGTTAAGTTCCATCGCAACCGAGATCACTTACCATGTTCAAAAATATGCATTCGATTATCTGGACGCACCCATTCAACGGGTAAACAGTTTCGATGTTCCCCTTCCATACGCCCCTACCCTTATCGAAGTAATTCTTCCTAACGTGAAGAAAACGCTTGATGCTGTAAAGGCAGTGATGTATCGGTAATTACAACGCTATTTGATTTTTGAAGGAGCGGGAAGAAACCCCGCTCTTTTTTTTGAAAAAACCTACCCTACTGATACTGCCAGGTAATTACAACCCGACAGCGACTACCTGCCTACAAGTAAATTGATACCTTTGTAAAAAAAGGCATATTACTGAAAAATAGTTGGTGGTAGTTCATATTAAGCCAAGACAATCAATTAGTTAAGATCATTTTTTAGAAGTTTAGTGAAACAGCTTTCACTAAACTTTTTTTGTCTATGGAAAAGTTAAAAAAAACGCTGTTGGGCCTGCGGTAGTTTGTTGGTGATTAGATGGGGCATTCAAAGAGGTAAGCAACGATTCAAGTGTAAAAACTGTGGTGTATTGTTTACGCGAAATGACCCCGGGCAACGATTGAAAAACCGGTTTATCTGGTTCTACAAATGGGTAGTGGAAAGACAGACATTCAAGACCCTTAGCCGTGACAGCGGCTATTCAAAAGACACTCTTCAACGCGTCTTCTATGCTTATCTTGAGCAGTCACCTACAGTGGGCATCATCAAAAGAGACCGTGTGCATTTACGAATGGACGCGACCTACTTCAATCACTTCTGCCTACTCTGTTATCAAGACAATGATGATGGTTATACACAACTGATCCGTTTTTCAGATGGAGAGCATTATGAAGAGATCAAGGAAGATTTGGACAACCTTATCCGACTGGGCGTTCAGATTGAAAGCATTACAACCGATGGACACAAAAGCATTTTAAAAGCCATCAAGAAATCACTGCCTGATGTCATCGTCCAACGTTGCCTGGTCCACATACAACGTATGTGTTTGCTATGGCTGACACAGTTCCCAAAGCATTTGGCAGGGATAGAACTCAGGGGGCTAGTGCTTCAGCTTCTCAAAATCAAAACCGAAAATGATAGGGTTTACTGGACACGGCAACTAGGCCTCTGGTATGAAAAGCACAAAGAATACCTGCAGGAAAAAACATACAACCAAGAAACAGGAAGGTATTGGTATACGCACAAGCTCTTGAGGCGTTCTTACCAGACCATCAAAAGGGCACTTCCCAATATGTTCCATTACTTGAACAACCCATATATACCCGCCACTACAAACGGGATCGAAGGTTTTTTCAGCCACTTAAAAAACCATCTGGATTTACACCGTGGCCTTACCATCCAACACAGGATCAACTTCATCAAATGGTATGTTTACTTGTCTAACGACAAGTGAGTTTTCTTAGCCATCGGGCTTACCAAAAAAAGTGGGCCGACCATAAAATGACCAGCCCTCTTTTTTCGTATAAGCATCAGTTCTATTGCTTGACAAGTTGGTCTCCACCAGAGCTTGTCTCCCCTTCAAACTGATGTCTGAATATTAATGATTTTTTCAACCAATGTCACCAACTATTTTTCAGTACATTACC
>JBGTGG010000291.1:0-2590 GCA_041746855.1 Cyclobacteriaceae bacterium
TTCAAACAAGAATACGGGAGAAATGCAAAAAGATAATAAAATTAGCCCGTCACTTACCCGTCACTTACGAAAGTAGGGAATGCGGGCTTAAAATCGAATTCAGTTTTTAACCCCTCTGATAAATTCACGCTTACCGGGAGGACCTGGGACTTTCTCTACGGTCATTCCTAAATCTTTTAAGTCGCGCCTGAGTTGGCCTTTTGCACAATAGGTAACAAAGATTCCGGAAGGTTTTAACGCATCCACAACTTTCTTCAACATTTCCTTCTCCCATAGTTCTGGTTGGGTAGTAGGGGCAAACGCATCAAAAAAAACAATATCGTACAGGGAAGAATTAAAAGAAGCGTCCTGAAGTAGCTGTTCCCGTTTGAAGAGTGAAAAATTATTGGCAATAGCAACACGCTCTTCCCATGGAGCCTGATGCAAGTGTTGAAAGTGCGTTAAATCTTTTGTCTTTACGGGGTAATTTAATTCCGTCCAGACGGATTCATCCAACGGATACGCTTCAATGGTTTCGTATTGAACGGTGATATCATTGGCAAAAGCATATTGCAATGAAAGCAATGCATTCAACCCGGTACCAAATCCTATTTCCAAAATTTTAACTTCGCTAAGTTTTTGCGACTGTACAACAAAATCCAATCCGCGGTCAATAAAAATAAATTGCGATTCTTGTATGGCGCCATGCGTTGAGTGGTAGGTTTCGTTCAGTCTCGTATTCAGCACCGAATTCGAACCATCAGCAGTCGGGATTATTCGCAGGAATTGCATCTTAGGTTTTATGAATCAATGCAACTGCATACGCGCAAATACCTTCTTCCCTTCCCACATACCCCATGGTTTCATTTGTTGTTGCTTTTATGGAAATAGCATCCATTTCAACATCCATAATTGGCGCCATCACCTTGCGCATCTTATCAATGTGTGGATTGATTTTTGGGTTTTCCAGCACCACTGTACAATCCACATTTCCGATTGACCAATTCTTTTCTTTTAACATGCGCACCACTTCCTTTAAAAATATTTTACTATCGGCACCTTTCCATTGTGGATCTGTATTTTTAAAGTGAAAGCCGATGTCCCCCAATCCGGCTGCTCCCAGCAATGCATCGCACACCGCATGAAGAAGTACATCGGCATCCGAATGGCCGGTGGCACCCTTTTCTGCCTCCAGTTTAATGCCTCCTAACCATAGTTCTTTGTCATGGACCAATTGATGTACATCAAACCCTTGCCCAACACGAATTTTCATTCTTACTATTCTTTGTTTAACATGTTATTTTCTTAACACAAAGATGCACTATCTTTAAGCAGAAAAGAAACGCTAGCCATTAGCATGAAGTGGAAACATTATTTACGTAGATTAATTATTGGGGACAAACACATTCCCTCCCGCAAGGAATACAAATATGCAATGCTGCGTGGACAGATCGCGTTGCTCATTGCTTTCATTTGTTTTGTATATGTAGTAATCGATCTTTTTAGTACGGCACTATCCTTTATTCCCTGGTATTTGTGTGCTGCTGCAGGCGCCTTTTTCATTTTGGTTCTCAATAGAAAAGGAATGTATGCACTTGCCAGTATTTTAATGCTGGTGTTGGCAAACCTGGTAGTCTTTGTTTTTGCTGCGGTTGATCAGGACCAACAAAGTGTTTTTAGTTTCTTCTTTGTTACAGCGGTTGCGGCCATTGTTCTATTCGGCAGCAGACTTAAGCTATGGGGATTCTTTTTTGCCGGGCTTTCGTGCCTGCTGGCATTGATCGCGTTCCTCACGGATTTCTCTATTCTGCATCCTCCTCCCTACACCGAACAGGTTCAACAAATCAATTTGATTACCAATTTTGTATTGAGCCTTTTCGCCACCACGTTTATTATCTATTTTCTTATCTCCAGAAATCATGAATCTGAACTTACCTTGCTCCGCAGTCAGTCGGAGTTGAGCAAGACTTATGAAGAGCTACGGAAAAGCAGGGCACGCTACCGGTTGGCGGTACAAGGAACGCGTGCTGGAATTTATGAATTGGATTTAGTTAACTACACTGCTTTTGTAAGTCCGCAATGGAAATCATTATTAGGATACAAAGAAGATGAGCTGGAGGACATTACGATTGAGTTTCTACAAAACCGAGTCCATCCTGAGGATCAAACGCTAAGTGAAAAAATTCTATTAAAGGGGAATGAAAATGAGAAATTTTTTCAAGACGAATTTAGACTAAAAACCAAAAATGGTCATTACAAATGGTTTTCAATTAGTGGGGTAGCAAAATTTGAAAATGGGAACCCCTTACTAGTAGTAGGTTCGGCAATTGATATCAACGAACGCAAAAATGCTGAACAGGAATTGTTGCGAAAAAATATTGAACTGGCAAAAACAAACAAAGAATTGGATCGCTTTGTTTACAGTGCCTCGCACGATATGCGTGCGCCATTGAGCTCGTTGCTGGGATTAATTGATGTAGCCGAAAAATCAGACGACCCTGCCGATCTGCCGATGTGTTTTTCAATGATGAAAAAAAGGATCGGAACCATGGAAGGATTCATCAGGGAGGTAACGGATTACTCCCGAAATACACGTCTTGAAATAACCAAT
>JBGTGG010000292.1:0-1969 GCA_041746855.1 Cyclobacteriaceae bacterium
TTAAAATAATTTCCGAATTGAAACCCTGTGTACACAAGTTGCGCGTTTCTCGGGTCTGGCGCCACCAGCATTCCGTCACCACCAAAAAGTTCATCCCAATGTTTGGTGCGATTGGGCACTGACTTCGAAGAGCCGCGCAACACACCATTATCTTGCAAGCCACCATACACATTGTACGGTTCTTCCATGTCGACATTTACGGAGTAAAATTGACCGACCGGCATGTTATTAATGTACAGCCAATTCGCACCTTCGTCATAACTTTGGTATAGGCCACCATCATTTCCCAACATGATGTGCTTTTTATCTTTGGGGTTTATCCACAACGCATGGTGATCAACGTGCACATCACCAATGGTATCCAACCGATGCCAGGTGACGCCACCATCCTTTGATTTTAACATCGGCACACCGTAGATGTAAATTAAATCCGGATCATCAGGCGTGACGCGCATCTCAGCGAAATAATATCCATACGTGTAAAACACAGCATCCAAATCATAGCTGTTCATTTTTTTCCAGGTAGTACCAGCATCATCTGACCGATACACTTCCGCTCCAATTACTTTTGTATTGAACAGATTGGCATTTGCATCCGCACCAAAATAATCAGCAATTGCTTTTGGCAAATACTTGCCTTCCCGTACTTCTTTTTTCACCAGGGTAGCATTGTATTTTCTTGGGAAGCGACTGTTTCTTAAAAGCTCGTCCAGTTTTTTATTGTCAATTTTCAGGAAATCTTCTTTCGACATCTTCCGCAAATCGTCCATTGAGAGATCATCCTTCTTAGGCGACTCTGCTTTTTCATCTTTTACTTCTCCCTGATTATCAAGAATTGCATACAACACATTAGGCTGTGTTAAACAAACGTCCAAACCAATTCTTCCTATTTGTTTTCCTTGTGGAAATCCGGCCATTGATTTTGTCCAGGTCTCACCACCATCTTCTGATTTGTAAATAGCCGAGCCTACACCATTGCCTTTGAAATCCCATGCTTTGCGATCACGCTCCCACGAACTGGCCCAAAGTTGTTTGGGGTTTTGTGGGTTGATGGCTAAATCAATTATTCCTGTGCTATCATTTATATATAATGTCTTCTTCCATGTTTTTCCTCCATCGGTAGATTTAAAAACACCACGCTCCGGATTTTTTGAATACAACGCACCGATCGCGGCTACCCAAACTGTGTTGTTATCCGCTGGGTCAATCACTACCCGACTGATGTGATGGGAACTTGTCAAGCCAATGTGTTCCCAGGTTTCTCCACCATTTGTAGTTTTGTACATTCCAGTACCGGCATAGCTCGAACGGCTTCCATTTTTTTCGCCTGTGCCCACATACATTAATTTTGGATCGGATTGCGATAACACAAAATCCCCGATCACTATGCCATCCGAATTGTCAAAGATCGGTTCAAAGGTGATTCCGTTGTTGATGGTTTTAAAAATGCCACCGGAAGCAAAGGCCACGTAAAATTCTTTTGTATTCGAGAGATTCACATCAATATCCACAATTCGTCCACCCTGTACAGTAGGGCCAATGTTCCTCACGGGATAGTTTTTTAAGAGTGAAGACCCGGCAAGTTCGGCCCGCGCTTTCATGCTCGCGGTTGTCTCATCTTCGGTTGTTGGTTTTACCTGGCTGAGGGCAATTGATGATACGAATGAAAGAATTAGAAAAATATACTTTTGCATGGTGATGGATTTTAAATCAAAAATAAATGTATGCATTTAAACATCCTTATGGTTAGGAGGATTGAAGTTATTATTTTAGCGGTTCCAAAGAAAGTTAAATGAACAACGACCCCGAATTAAACGGCAAATACCTGGGCACCATCAGCCAGGATTTTGTAAAAATCTCCGATACCTTAAAAGAAGCTTCTTATCAAATCCGAAAACGGGGCTTTTCGGAATATCCAATTTTTCCGGTCTGCAAAATCGAACAACCTGTTGGTCAATTGTTAATCGAC
>JBGTGG010000293.1:0-3479 GCA_041746855.1 Cyclobacteriaceae bacterium
ATCATCCTTTCCTTTAAACACTTGATTAGAAGACCGTCCGTTTAAATGCCATTCTGAAATAGGCGCGACAACCGATGCGATACCCAACTCACTGTACAGGGCAGCTAGCTTATCGAAGTAAAGGTTGGCGGTGTTATAGAAGATTTCAGTTGTACAGTCAAATACCTTCTTTACTATCGCCCGGTGCATTTTAATCTGCTCCTTGAACAAACCCGGGGAATACAAGGAAGCCAATGAACAATGGTATGTTGTTCCCACTAAAATTATGGTCTTCTTTTTTATTCCCGTTTGAATGGTCTTCACCAAAGCTGGATTTTTATTTTCCAGGTGCTCAATAAAAACCCCACTCAACACCAGCACCATCTGGGAGTTCCCGGCAATTAATTCCTGCAATCGATCAAAATTTTTTATGAGTTCTTCTTCATCAATTGCCTCCGTATACTGATGATGCTTTCCAATCGACAAAAAAGAATATTTCTTGAGTACAAAGGCGATATGGAATTGGAATACAGGAATCATTCCTTAATATGTTTTTGAAAAACCTCCAGAATCTTTTTTGTGGTTTGTTCCCACGACAGGCCCGCAACGCACGCCAGGTTTTTTTCAACCGACTTTCTCGCCAATTCCGGATCCCCCAGAATCGTTTCAAGTTGCCCCACAAAAGTTTCTGGGTTGGACGGATCCGCCAGGAAAGCACCTTTTAATATTTCCGCAGCTCCCACATGATCAGAAACCAAAACAGGCACACCTGATATTGCTGCCTCCACTGCCGACAACCCAAATGGCTCGGAAACAGAGGGCATACAATAAACATCCGCCATAGCGTACAACTCGTGTACCTCTTCCTTAGTGCAATGCCCTGTAAAATGGAATTTCGTATCCAACGTTTTTGCACTTCGTTCAACCAGTTGCTTGTACAAGTCACCATCACCCGCTACCACAAATCGAACATTGTTTTTCTTTGAAGAAAATTTTTCAGCAATATCCATAAAAATCTCAGGGCCTTTTTGTGCTGTAAGCCTTCCTACAAAAAGGACAATTTTTTCCGGAACTGATTTTTGTGCGGCTGGAGTTTTAAATAGCGTGACAGCATTGTGTATTACTCTGATCTTTTTCGAATCAATCCCATATTCTTGAATCAAAACAGAGGCTGTGTATTTGCTTACCGCAATAACGGCATCCGCTTTTCTTAATGCTTGTTGTTCAATGTCAAAAACAAACGATCGGTATTTTTTGGCCCCGCGATCATAATCTAGGGAATGCACGTGGGCAACAAAAGGCTTTCCGGTTTTTTCCTTGAGCGCAACCGCAGTTTGAAACGTGATCCAATCATGTGCATATATCAGATCAAATTTTACCTTTTGCGTTTTGGTGATCACCGCAAGGGTGTACTGCTTGATTTCGGAAGTGATGGTTTCAAGATGCTTGGTAAGCGTGGCTTTTTCTTCTGGACTGGAGTAATAATGGTAGGGATCTAGTCGTGCAGAAACGGAAAGCAGAATTTCCTCACGTGCTACACTTTCGGAAGAAAAGGAAGTTGTATTTGTATGAATTGAAATTGCATTTTCAGCAACAATGGCTTCTGAAGCATTGTCCGGTTGAACAATGATGAGGTCTCCCAAAGAACTTAATTCTTTATTGATTGCATTGGCCACCACACCTAGTCCACTATTTAATGCAGAAGGTATTCCCGGGCTTAATGCTAAAATCTTCATACCGATGTTATAATAATTGTTTTAAACTCTTTCGTTGTTTCAATTCTATAATAATCATTCTCTTTTGAGAATAATACCTCCACATCATCTACGGTTATTTTATCAATGTCCTTAAAGCCGTAGATATTAATGGAGTACCTGCTATAATTCGATTGATATTCTCCTTCCCGTTCCTGAACAATCCAAAAATGTCCATCACCATGGATGCTCGTAATAAATGTACGGATTGCGTGGACACCTCTTTCATAATCTTTCGTTGCTCCATCATCCTCGTACAACACCGATTTGAAAGCGCCCCTGTATACCTGTAAGGTAAGGATTTCAAACTGGAATTCATCCATGTATTGCATCACCGGCTGCATGGGAATCACTGCACCTGCGCGCACAAACAATGGAATCTGATCAAGGGGTGTATCAACCTCTATCTCCTGTTTTCCGCTGATCAATTCATTGGTCCAGTAATTATACCACAGACCACGGGGCAAATACATCATCCGCTTAGTAATACCGCTCACAGAAACCGGACACACCAAAAGACTATCTCCCAGCATAAATTCTTCTTCCCGAAAGTAACTCTCGGTATTGTCTTGCGCTACCAGATGGAAGGGCCGAATCATTGGCGTTGCAGCCGTTGCATACTGCCAAAATGTTGAATAGATATACGGAATAAGACGATACCGGAATTCAATAAATTTGCGAACGATATCGGTATACGGATCACCAAATACCCACGGTTCTTTGTCACCATGATCGCCTGATGAGTGCGTTCTGAAAAACGGATGGAACACCGCCATCTGAATCCAGCGCACATATAGCTCGCCATCGGGTGATCCGATAAAACCGCCCACATCAGATCCTGCAAATGAAACCCCTGATTCTGCCAATCGCTGACACTGAACATTGGCGATTTTCAGATGCTCCCATGTTGCCATGTTGTCTCCTGTCCATACCGAACTATCGCGCTGTATCCCTGCGTAGGCAGAGCGCGTGATCGTAAACGAGCGGTTGTTGCCAATAAATTTTTGTTGACCGTCATTGGTGGCGCGCGCCATTAGGGAACCATACACATTATGTGCTTTCCGGTGGCTTGATGAATGGCCATCATAATCATGACGTATATCACGCGGAAAAGAACCGGTTTCAAAAACAGCGGGCTCATTCATGTCATTCCAGATTCCGGAAATACCATCGCTCATCAATCCTTCAAAAAGGTTCGACCACCAGCTTCTTACTTTTGGATTGGTGAAATCAGGGAAGTGACAAGGCCCGGGCCAGACACTTCCTTTGAAACGGTCACCATCCATGCGCTTACAGAAATAATTGTTCTCCACACCTTCTTTGTAAACCCAATAACTTTTATCAATCTTAAGACCCGGATCGATGATAACAATGGTCTTGAAGCCCTGATCGCGCAAATCGGCAATCATTTGTTTAGGGTCGGGAAAGCGTGTCTTGTCCCACGTAAAGCATCGATACCCATCCATGTAATCAATATCCAAATGGATTACATCGCACGGGATCCTTAACTTCCGAAAAGTTTTTCCAAGCTCACGCACCACCGTCTCCGGATAATAACTCCATTTACTTTGGTGATAACCCAGCGCCCACTTTGGTGGCATCTTAGGTTTGCCTGTTAATTCTGTGTATTGTTTTGTTACATCAATTAATTCCGGGCCATAAATAAAATAGTAGCGCATCTCACCTCCCTGCGCCCAGAAACTTGTAACATCGGTTCGTTCTTTTCCAAAATCGAAATAGGTACGA
>JBGTGG010000294.1:0-3958 GCA_041746855.1 Cyclobacteriaceae bacterium
GGTGCAAACAGCAATGTCAACCGACTTTCCATTCAATTGCAATCCATACGCCACATCCACATTGTTGGGTCGTTTCAGCGGACGAACACTATCAATAATTTCTCCCTGAAGATTGAAAACAAATAATCCGCCATCACCTTCTTCCCCGCCTTTGTCCGTTCCAATAATCAAAACATGAGTTGGATCATTCGGATCAATCCAGATAGCCGGATCGTCCGAGTCGTGTTTTACTTTTTGTGTAACTACCTGCGGCTTTAAAACCTCCACCGTTGTTGAATCGGTGAGTGTTACATCTTCATTGGATTTTTTTTGTCCACAGCCGATCAACAACAGTCCAAGGGAGAGAATAGAAATTTTTTTAAACGTACTCAACATTTGCATTAATTATCTTTTTTAAATACAAAAACTTCATCACCAACATAAAGCTCTTCACCATCTTCATAATTATCTTCGTCAATAATTTTCAGAAAGGTAATCGTCAATTCATCGGCATTAATCTCAAATCCACCTTCGATGATAAAATCAAGTTCATCTTCCAACTCTCCATCGTCACCATAAATTTCGTGATTACCTTCAATTTCCAATTCTCCATCTTCAAAATCATACTCTCCTTCAATCTCAATCTCCATTTCTTCACCATCCAAATTTTCATATTCAATCTTGATCTTTACTTCTGAATACTCAAATTCCATTTCAACTTTAAGCTCTCCATTCAGTACATCAACATAATTGAGTTGATCCAAATCATGGCTAATAGGCGCGAACACTTTCTTGAAACTTTCAAAATCACTTTCATTGTCAATTTCAAATTCCCAGCTTCCCGCCAACTCATGATCCAAAACTTCATACTCAAATTCATATGGTGTACCCAATAAAATCGCATTACTGCTAGACTGTAAATTCGACAAAGAAAATTTAAAACTTCCAGCTGCATAAAACACTCCTTCTTCACCAGGAAGTTTAAACACGACCTCGAATTCTTCAGGAATTTTATTGGTAGCGGGATCGTTCAATGTGATAGTCCCGGTCAGGCCGTCAGCACTTGATGTGAAATCCAATTCAAATTCGTCATCATCAATTTCATAAACAATCGCATCTATTTCAACGGCTCCAATCATATCATCCGTAAGATCAGAAATTTCATAGTCTACAGTTACGGTTACTCCGGAAGGTAAATCGCCAATGAAATCAGCGAATTTTACTTCCAAACCATAGTCTTCGGCATCGGCCAAATCACCACCTTCATCCGTATCTAAAATAAGTCGAAAAGGAAAATCGGAATCATTCGGATAAACATCCAACGTATTGTCGACACAACTTGCAAGGCTAAAGACCATGCCAAGAAATAAATAAGCAATATATTTTTTCATTTTGCGATTACCGTTAATTAATTCAAATCAAATTTTACACCGACCCGGCTCCACCACGAATAAAACTCACGTTGAATGAGTTGGCTTTCTGTTTCCTGATAGACTTCAAATGGTTGGTTGGTAATGTTGAGAAACTCAGCAAACACACGAAAGCGGGAATTAATGGTGAACGTTGCTGTGGCATCTAACTGCATCCGGTCTTTCACGAATAAATCATCTTCCGCATCTTCCCCTACCTCCTGAATATACTCCCCATTAAAATTGGCTGCTAAGCGAATATTAAACCTGTTGATATCATACCCCAACGCGAAATTCCCAACATGTTTTGCTTGCCCCGGTAAACGTATTTCACCACGCCCTTGAATTTCAGCATCCGATTTTGTGAATGTATAATTCGAATAAATCGAAAGTCCTTTCAACAAGCCAGGAAGAAATGTCATGTTTTGTTGGTAGGCCAATTCAAACCCAAACAAATTTGCTTCTCCTCCATTCTGTGCTTGCGTCAATTCTAGTTCAACTCCATTGGAGCCCGGGAAATTTGTGGTTTCAAAAGTGCGGTTGAAAATAAAATTGTCTAGTTTTTTATAGAAGAAACCTCCCGACAAAACACCCACGGAACCAAAATAATGTTCGGCTAGCAAATCAAAATTAGTGGCAGAAACAGGATCAAGATCAGGATTTCCGATTGTTCCTTCGCGTCCGCTGAATTCAATTTCAGAACTTGGAATAATGCTTTCAAAATTTGGGCGTGAATAGCTTTGTGTAAAAGCTGCTCGAATATTAGTATTCTCACTGATTTGATACTTCACATGTACTTGTGGAAGAAAAAATCCATAGTCTGTTCCACCTTCCTCAGGAACAATCTCTTCCAAATCGCCATCAAAACCGTAGACCACGGTATTGAAAGAGTAGTCAACCTTTGTGTTTTCGTAGCGAAACCCTCCCAATACCATTAGTTTATTGAATTGCAATTTGGCCATCGCGTAAGCGGCATACACATCTTCTGTCGCGGTGTACGATTCAACAGCTTCGGCAGCAAGTTTTCCTTCCACATCCAATTCATACCCGGCAAGATTGGCGTTAAAATGATCGATCATTTTACCCATGTCTACACTCGGCTCAAATACATAATGACCAAGAAAATTATTATCTGAAGCGCCTCCATCAAATTGATCAAGTGTAAGGTCTTCACCACCTTCCCAGGAGAACACGTTTTCAACAACGCTAAAACTTTTCTCCTTCAATCGAACTTTACCACCAAACTTAAAAAGTCCACTGGCTGAACCTGCATTGAATGGAATGCCAATATTGATTTTTGCTGTTGTGTTTTTGTCAATAGCATACGTATTGCCAAAAGTCACCTCGTCAAATTCGTATAGCGCATTGTTTAGATAATTAGGATCACTTTCAACGCTTATAGAAGGAAAATCAGGATCGGTATCAAAGTCAATCGAAATATTATCTGCTTCACCAACAAATGCGGCTTCATTATCGAAAGGTGTATCTTGAATGGCCTCAGCATAGGCGACTTCATAATCGAGATTAAACTTTTGCAAAGTATGTTTACCTCCTAAGTTGAAACTTGATACAATCTGCTTTTCTAAACGATCTTTTGATAACCGTTCAATTTCATTATCTTCAAATGGAGACTCATCCGCATTCGGGACAAACACGTAGCGTCCTCTAATTTCCCGGTCAGTAAAACGGTTGTAGATCGTGCGGAAGTAAATTTCATTCCGGTCGTTAAATCTATAATCGATGGTACTGCTTAAACCTGTTCGGGTTCGTGCTAATTGGTAATCACGCAATTCCATTTCCATATCATCACGTTCCCAGTTATCGGATCCACGATCTGTTTCGTAATAACTTCCATTTAGCATTACGCCTAATTTATTATTCAAAAACCGTTGACTGTATTCCAATGATCCCTGTAGGTTTGCTTTTTGAACAATGTCGTTGTATCCAACAACTGCGGAAGCCCTTATGGTTGGGGTTTCTGTTTGAGCCGTACGTGTAATCAGGTTTACATTCCCACCGATTGCATCACCGTCCATATCGGGTGTGATTGCCTTTGTAACTTCGATTGAAGATAGTTGGTCTGCCGGAATGGCATCCAATGCAACATAGCGAACACCCGCTTCAGGAGAAGGAATTTGTTCGCCATTAATACTAATGTTGGTAAACTGTGGCGCCAGTCCGCGCACCAATACATAGCGTCCTTCACCTTGATCGCGTTCAATGTTTACACCCGGAACACGCTGCAACGCTTCCGCCACATTCGGATCAGGAAAGCGACCGATCTGATCAGCACTCACAATATTTTTAATATTGTCCGCAGATTTTTGTTGGTTCAATGCCTTCCGTTGTCCTTGCAAAACCCCTGTAATGGTAACTTCCGCAAGTTCAAATGCATTAGCAACGAGTTTGAATTCAACTTCTGAAGTAAAATCTTGCGTTGCATCGATAGTCTGGGTAAGTGTTGTAAAACCAATGTAGCTAACATTAATATCTACGCTTCCAGATTTTAAACGCAATAAAAATTCACCATTTAAATCGGTGATGGTTCCTATGGTAGTTCCGGAAATTTG
>JBGTGG010000295.1:0-12357 GCA_041746855.1 Cyclobacteriaceae bacterium
GCACATGAAAACGTCATGGCCTTGTTAAGAAAATCAACACTTCCCAATTTATTTGATACCCATCCGCCATTCCAGATCGATGGAAACTTCGGAGCAACTGCTGGCATTACCGAGATGTTGTTGCAAAGCCATGCAAATGAAGTGGAAGTGTTGCCTGCTTTGCCAGCTGCATGGAGTGAAGGACATATCAAAGGCATTTGTGCACGGGGAGGTTTCGAGTTGGATATTGAGTGGCAGGGGGGTGTATTGAAATCTGCTACGGTTTTATCAAAATCGGGAAATATACTTGCGCTTCGTTATCAGAATGAAGTAGTTACCATTGAGACGGAAAAAGGGAAAGCATACTCTTTTGATGGCAGATTGGCATTGAGAAAATAAAAAATTAGCCTGGCATAATGTTCCCTTGGTCAGCTAAAATCCGATAAAAACTATTTTTTTTGCCCAAAATGAGTTAAAATCTCTGGGGTGCACCTTTATTATAAAGTGATACTAGCCTCAGTTTTTAATTTGTTTAATTTGGTGTATGCTTTTAAATCAAAATGAGATTGACGAAACAGCGCTATGGTCCGGTATCCGGAATGGAAACCAGGTTGCTTTTGAGAAGCTTTACAAATTGTATTTCAGAACGTTGTATTGTTACGGCAAAAAAATATGCCATCAAACCAATACGGTTGAGGATGCTATCCATGACCTTTTTTTGGACTTATGGAAATACCGTGAAAATTTGTCAACAACTACTTCTATAAAGTTTTACCTTTTCCGTTCTCTTCGTAGAAAGATTGTAAAAAATGAAAACACCGATATTGCATCTGTGATTTTTGACTTTAGAGATGAAGAAATTTTCGTCAACCGTGTTCTTTCCTATGAAGCCGACCTGGTGAAAAGGGAACTTGAGGCTCAGCAAGTAGCCGTGATTAAAAGACAATTGCACAACCTTTCTCCACGCCATTTTGAAAGCCTTATCCTGCGTTTTTATGATGAATTCTCATACCAGGAAATTGGAGCTTTATTGGAAGTGAATGAGCAATCAGCACGAAACATTGTTCAACGGGCCTTGCAACAGCTTCGGCATTTTATGAAGGTAGTTACTAGTTTAGTCCCTTTTTTATTTGGTTTTTTATTGTCTTGAGAAGTCAACTATGCTGTCAGTATTTTTTTCTATCAATAGTGAGTTAAAATGAAGATTCTTCCCCTTTTATTAATTGTTAAATCAGCAGATCAACTAATCTAAATGAAAGATTACACACTATATAGCTCCATCGATTTTGCAGAAGATCAAGATTTTGTAAGGTGGGTGAAAGTACCAGACCAAGATTCAAACAATACAGGTTTTTGGGTAAAATTTGAAAATGAGCATCCTAAAAAGAGCGAGGAGATCAGGGAAGCACGTAGTTTGATTTTGGCAGTATTAAGTGAGATGGAAACAGAGGGGATAGAAAAAAAGCAAGAAATGGTGTGGAATAAATTAAAGCACTCCATTCATCAAGATAAAAAAGCAATTGCACCCTCACGGCAGTTTTTATCCTACAAGATAGCTGCCGTATTGTTGCTGTTGATTTCAGCAGCAGCAATAGTATTCTGGACAAGTAATGATTCGAGTGCACCAACTTTGCAGAAGGAAGAGCATGTTTCATTTGTGAAAGAAATCAACAACGGAATGCAACCAAAGACTATTGTCTTGGGCGATGGATCAACCATCATACTGCAACCCAAAAGTACCATTCAGTATCCTGAAATTTTCAGTGAAAATTTGAGGGAGATACAATTGGATGGTGAAGCTTTTTTTGATGTAGCCAAAGACCCATCAAGCCAATTTATAGTATACTCTGATCAATTAGTTACAACGGTAACAGGTACCAGTTTTACGATACGTGCTTTTGAAAATCAAGATAACCTCGTACAAGTTAAGACAGGAAAGGTATCCGTCTTTGCAAAAGCAGATGTGCAGTCCAATAAAATGAAAGCTGACCAGCAGCGTGAGGGTGTATTGCTGACGCCTAATCAACAAGTAGTGTTTTCTCAAAAGGAGTCGCAGTTGATAAAATCACTAGTAGAGAATCCTCAATTGTTAAATTCAAAAATTCAAAATTTTGAATTTAAAGACACCCCGCTTACCGAAGTATTTCAACAACTTGAAAAAGCGTATGGAATTGAAATCGTATATGACGCTGAGGTGTTAGGAACATGCTCACTAAACGCTTCGCTCAATAACATCCCTTTGTATGATCAAATGCGCTTGATCTGTAAAGGGGTAAATGCAAAATATGAGATATTAGATTCTCGGATTATTGTTTCTGGGAAAGGATGTAACAATTAAAAATATAGATACACAAAATTAAAGATTCAAAAAAAAGCCGATAATGTTGGATCCATTATCGGCTTAAATAACCTTGAAATCCTTGTGGATATCAAAGCAGTTTGTCTCTTCAGCTATCAAACTTTCAAAGACTAAACCATCGAAATTTATGAAAAAGCGAACACATGAAAAAATCGTGTTTCTTATGAAAGTATCCTTCCTTCAAATAGTCATAATTGTGCTCTTTTTCACCCTGGCCAAGGCAAATGAAGGAAATAGCCAGGAGGTTCTCAATAAACGCGTTACCGTTCACGTGAAGGATGGAACAATCCGTGAAGTGCTTCAGAAGATTGAAAAGGAAGCAAGCATTAAGTTTTTATACTATTCTCAATTGATCAACGAAAGTGAGTTGATTAGTTTCGATGCAAACAAAGAGAAGCTAGGCAATATCTTAAACAAACTTTTAGGGGCCAAGAAGATTAAATATGAAGTAGACGGCAATCAAATTATTTTATCAAAATCAACAGCGTCAATTAGCCAACCCTCAGGCATCGAATCAAAAGATTCCAAAAATTTTTTTACCCAAATTTCGGGTCAGGTCCTTATGGAGGACAATGAACCATTGCCAGGGGTTAATATAGTTGTAAAAGGAACCACGAGTGGAACGATTTCCGATGCTGAGGGTCGTTATTCTTTGGAGGTTTCCGATATGGAAGGTACGTTGGTTTTTTCCTTCATTGGCTATACGATGAAGGAAGTCCCCATTGGAGGTCGCACCGAAATAAATGTTACGATGTTCCCTGACATTCAAAACCTGGGAGAAGTTGTGGTGGTAGGCTATGGTACACAAAAGAAACTAGACGTCATCAGTTCAATTTCCACCGTTGATGCAAAGAACTTACCCACTTTGGCAACACCTAATTTTGAAGCAGGATTGCAAGGTATGGCCGCAGGTGTTTCCGTACAATCACAAAGTGGTGCACCGGGTGCGCCTGTCAGGGTTTTGATCAGAGGTACAGGTTCCATAAACCTTTCTACCGATCCTTTATATATTATTGATGGAATGCCCATCTCAATGGGAGCTTCAGGTTTAGGAAGTTCCAATCAAAGCCCAATGTCATTGATCAACCAAAATGATATTGAAAGTATAGACATTCTAAAAGATGCAGCGGCAACTTCCATTTATGGATCAAGGGGATCGAACGGAGTAATCATTGTCACTACCAAAAGTGGAAAAAAGGGAGATGGGGCAGTAGCCGTTAATTACTCCAGTGGTTTTTCAAAACTCACCCGTACACCAGCCGATGTTGGCTATGCCAATACACAGGAATGGTTTCAAATCATGGATCAAGCTTATGCCAATTCTAATGTATCGTTTCCGGATGACATGAGTGAATACTATAATAATGTACCGCTTGCGAATACTGTATTAGCATCACCAAAATTAACCAGGCAAGAAGCGGAAAGCATCGACACCGATTGGTACAACGAGCTTTTTGACTTAGGTCACTTCCAGGATGTAAACTTGTCTACATCAAAGGGTACTGATCAAACTTCTTTTTTCCTTTCCGCAAATTATCGTGGTGATAATGGTGTTCAGAACAATAATAATCTTAACCGACTTTCTGTTCGCTCAAACCTGGAATTCAAACCGACTAAGCGCCTGACCATCAGTTCGAAAATGACTTTTGGGTATACACGAAACAATCAGCGTAGCAGCGGAATTACAAGTATTGCTGTTGATGCACTTCCCTGGTTTCCTGTCCGCGAATTAGATAATCCGGGAAGGTATTTCAATGCTTACACGGGCTCCAATCCAGTAGCAGTGCGTGACCCCAATAATCTGTTGGATCAAGTTGAACAATACCGTGGTCTTGGCGGATTGTTTATCGGTTATGAACTGCCTTTTATTAAAGGACTTACTTTACGCTCTGAAATAAGTGGTGATGTTATGCAAAGCAACCGTGTGGTATGGCAGGGTGGTGATATTCGCGCGGATGCTACAAACACCAGTCCGCAATCGGCCGCCTCAGAAGAAGCTATAACTTTTACTTCCACGAATTATAATCTGTATGGAAATTATGACCGCGTATTTGATAAGCATTCCTTTAGTGTAGTGGGTGGTGCCGAGGCAACGCGATCATTTCAATACATTCGAACAGTTTACGGTACTGGTTTAACAGGAAAGTATCAGGAAATTGGATTGCCTACCAACTTGATTTCAATTCGAGGCCAGAAGGAATATGAGCGGTACCTGTTCGGATACTTTGGGAGGTTTAATTATAAATTCAACAATCGCTACCTGGCAGGGGTTAGTTTAAGAAGAGATGGAAGTTCTGTCTTTACTGAGGAAAACCGATGGGGTACGTTTGTAGCCTTATCAGCAGGATGGATTCTTTCTGACGAAGTGTTTATGAGCTTCCTGAACGGCAATACATTTTTGAAAATACGGGGAAGCTATGGCGAGACTGGTAATCAGGGGATACCTCCAAACTTAAATGTTGTACAATATAATAATAACCCTGTGATCTATGGTAGTTCCTTGATTCAGGGAGTCAATGGCACTGTGCCCGTGAATATTGGTGTCACCAATTTACAATGGGAGACCACGCGAAGCAGTGACATTGGTATTGACTATGGTTTTTTTAATGACCGCATCAGCGGATCCGTTGCGTATTATAATCGCTACGTGAAGGGGCTGCTGCTGCAAGCTGGTTTGCCATACTCCACTGGCGTATCATCCCCAAATGATTTGATTATCGGACAGGGAAGCTATGATAAACTGAGCACGATATGGGGAAACTTTGGGGACATTGTAAATTCTGGATTTGAGCTGGATCTGCAAGCTATCAACATGGATAAGAGTGGGTTTAAATGGACTACAAGCATCAACCTTGGGCTAAACAAGAACGAAATAAAAAGTCTTACACAAGACATTGACCAAAGTGGTGGAGGGTTGGAAAATGTATACGGCAATGCAATCTCAAGAAAAGGGGATAGACGTGCCGTGTGGTATATAGCGGATTATGCCGGAGTTGATCCTCAAACCGGAGTTCCAATGATCTATGCACTCGATCAGGAAGCCTTTGATCAGGACGGTTCCACCCAACGTCTGCGGAACAATGTAGGGGAAGATCTTTTATTGCCTGCTACGATTACCAACATTCGTGCAAACCGTTTTTACCAGGATGGAAAATCCGGTGATCCAAAGTATCAGGGTGGAATCACAAATACCTTTCAATACAAAGGATTTGATTTTAGTTTCATGTTTGTTTTTTCCGGGGGCAATTACATTCTCGACTATGATCGTCAACAGTCCACCATTGTAAACCCTACGCGGGCGATCTTGGCAGAAGTCTATGAAAAATCATGGAAAGAGTCGGGAGATGTTGCTGAGTATCCCGAAATGCGTGCTCGTTTTACCTATAGAGTCAATAATCAAAATACCGCTGGGTTTAGTGGATCCGAATCTTACCACAACGGTTTTTTATACAAAGGTGATTTTATCCGGTTGAGAAATCTTCAAGTTGGATATTCATTACCCACCGCAACGCTTGAAAGGATACATTTAAAAACATTGCGTGTATATGCTACCGGAGCTAATTTATTTACACTAACCAAGTATCCAGGTTTCGATCCAGAGGGAGCGGGAACGGCTTCTGCTCCTGGTTTTATTTATTATGCAAATTCAATACCTCAGCTACGTACCATTACGCTTGGAGTGGAGGTTAAATTTTAAAAGTGATGATGATGAAACACCTACGCTATTTATTTTTTGCACTGCTTATGTTGTGCGGTTCTTGCTCTGATTTTTTTGAAATAGATCGGCCACCCCAAGTGCCGTGGTCAACGGTCACAGAATTTGAGCGTGCAGCTATTGGCGCGTATGCCGGTTTGTTTTCCGGTAATGAATGGAATATGGCATGGGTGAACGAACGGATTGTTAAATCCAGCATGGGCGATGACGTGGGTTTTGTTACCAATCCTGAGTGGGGATACGATAGGAATACAAAAGAATATAACGTTTATACGGAACGTAATTTCATCCAACTCTATCGGGTTATTGCCACCGTTAATGACGCACTGGCATTTGTTGATAAGCATAATGGAAATCCATTTCCTGGTGCATCGCAGGAAGATAAAATCAACAATGTGGACCGTATTATTGGGGAGTTGCATTTTATTCGCGGGTATGCCTATTATATTTTGATCACCACGTTTGGTCATACCTATGACAACTCAACGGTTGATATTCCAATGCCAATAAAGTTTGCATCAAGCGCAACAGAAGCGCGAAATCCTCCTAACGGAACAACGGTTGATATCTATGAGTTGATTACAGAGGATCTTGTCTTCGCTAAAACAAAACTGCCTGAAAAATTTGATGCGGCACTTCACCATCCTTCCTATCAGGTGCGGGCAACCAAATTTGCTGCAGCTGCTTTGTTGATGCGTACGTATTTGCAAAAAGGCGAATATGACAAAGCGCTGACAGAATCCGACTTCATAATCGAGCAAAACAATGGAGAGTTTGATTTAAGCGAAGACCCAATTGAAGCTTGGAATAAAAGTTCACTCGAGCGTGGAAAGGAAGTTATTTTTTATGCACCTTTCTTTGACGAAAACCTTCCGCCACCAAGCCATATTTCAGTGATTAACAATTATTGGAACAACAGCCTTACACCCTGGGTGGAAACGTATATGGCCTTTTCAACAGTTACACGGTTCAACTGGATGGACACTCCACAAACCGATACCACGATTAATATTGAAGCAAAACGAGATAAGCGGTTTTCACAATTGATGATGCTACGGTATCCTGCAAATAAGCATCAACCCGATCAAATATTTGAAACACGTGGTCCAATTGCTGGAAGTGCTACCATCTGGTGCAATAAGTATTACCGTGGTGATAAAATTAACCGCACCAATGTTCCATTGATCAGGCTCGCTGAAATATATTTGACCCGCGCGTTTTTACGCTTCCAAGCAAATAATTTAATAGGCGCTGCCGATGATCTTAATACGGTGCGGGAACGTGCTTGGGATGAGATCGCTGCAGGTGCTTCCTACACCCCTATATCTTCTGGTTCGATTACCGAGCAAATGATCAACGATGAGCGACTGATTGAACTCTTTAATGAAGGGGATAGGATCGACTACCTCAGGGCTATTCGAACTGATATTCCAAACGGTGATCGGGGACCTGGATCTGTATCCTATCAAAGTGAAGATTTTGTGTGGGCGATTCCGCAGTTGGAATTAAATTTTAATGATGGTTTGTAAATGCAGTTGTTGTTTCAAAATATGATTCGACACGCTTCTATGTTTTCGTACACATTCCTGCTAATTTTTATTTTTTCCTCTTGTAGTGAAAATGAAGTCGCACCACTAGGGGAATTCATGCAGATAAACCCTGCTGATGGTTCGAAGGATGTAGTATTGAAACCCAAATTTAAATGGAACGATGCAAAGGGGGTTGTTACGTATACTTTGCAACTTTCTAAACAAGCGGACTTTAGTTTGTTGGATTTTGAAATTAAAGACTTGTTTACTACAAGTTTTGATTTCATCGAAGAATTGGATCCAGGATACCGATATTACTGGAGGGTAAAGGCTATCAATAAAGGTGGTGAATTGCTTTCACAAAATGCAGGAAGTTCATTTCGCGCTCTGAACGATCCCATAACTCCTTCTCCAGAGATTTCGATTTACTATGTTTCACCATCGGGTGAAGACAATCCAGACAGGGGAACACAAATCAATCCCTATAAAACATTAGCGTATGCTGCAACGCAAATCCCGGAAGGTGAAGGTGACACAATACAATTAACGGCTGGGACTTTTGTTGAGACAGAACCAGCAGCGATACCATTAGGTGTAAATGTTTTAGGTGCAGGGGAGGATCAAACAATTTTGTCATCTTCGGGTGTATCGATACCAGAGGGAATTGATATAAATGCCTCCGATTTTAAAATCTGGTATGATGGTTCTCTTGTGCAACTGGTTTCCAAACACAGAACCGTTTTCAGAAATACCAACAGTAGTGTGGTTAAGCCCGCAAAGGGAAATCAGACCATCGCCCATTTGACGATTGATGGAAATAATAAAAAGCTTAAAGCTGGGGTGTGGGTTGAGAACCGGGACAACGTGACGATGCACCACGTTACCTTTAAGAATCTTGCGCAACGCGGGGCAGTGTTTGCACCCGGAAATAAAAACTGGTATGTCTATCCTGAGTATTACATGCAGGGTATCAAAATCCATGATTGCACTTTTATAAATTCCGGAAAAGATCTACCTGATGAATCATTAGGCAATTTGAATATTGCACAGTTGGATGGAGCGGAAATCTATAACATTACCATCAACGACACGGAAGGGTACGGAATAAAATTTATGATTGATGGCTATTTTAAGAACACGAAAATTCATGATTGCACGATAACACTAAACGAATCGGATGCGAAGTGGGGAGAAGATATTGCCATCGAAGTCTGGAATCTTGGCCCGGGAAATGAGATTTACAATATCAATTGCAACACATGGCTTTCTATTGTAAACCACCCCGAAATGTTCGGAGCACCTACCGGTACAGAAAACATGAAAGTATACAATGTAAAAATGATCGACCTGGATGGCAATAGTAGTAAAGAAGCCGTAGAAATTGGTGCGCCTGGTGTAGCGGTTTATGATTCTTATTTCGAGAATAAAGGTTTCGGCATGGCCATTTGGGATATGGGTAGGCAACATATTGTTATTCGTAACAATATTTTTTTTAATACAACACCCAAAAACAACTGGACAGGAGGGGCGGCTATCTATATTGATAACAGTCGTACATGGAACTTTAGTGATATTCATATTTATAATAATGTATTTGATACGTATCGTATTCCCATCAATATTAAGGGTGATAAAATCTCGGATATATTTATTCGGAACAATGCGTTTCTAAATACTACCGTGACCGATGTACAAGCGCAGGGTACATCTATTTTTGTTGAACACAATCTCAAGTATACTACTACCGATGAACTTTGGTTTTTCAATGGGGTGACATCCGAGAACAATAATATACGCGGACTTCCGGGTTTTTTAAATACGGGTAATCGTTGGGATACATACTACACCCCTGCATCGGGAACTAGCTTAGTAATTGATAAAGGTGTTGATGTAGGATTTCCGTTCAATGGTGCTGCACCTGATATTGGTTTTTTTGAGTATTAAAAAAAATATTCCAGAAGTGAGTTAAAATACAAATCCACTTCCTTTTGATATATGAAATCGATTGAAATATTGATTCGGTTTCTAATCAAACTAAAACCAATAAACTTCTACTATGGAAAAAAATTATTCAAACTCTGTTTTGCTTGGGGTCGCATTATCGCTGGTATGTGCGGTTGCACTTGTTTTTTCATCTTGCGGAGAGGATGAGCCAGATCCAAAAGCCGCAACAGCAGATTTTACTTTTGATGTCAATCCTGATGAATCTGGATCTGTTGCTTTTACCAACACCTCAACCGATGGTCAGGAATTCTCGTGGGATTTTGGAGACGGTAGTGCAGCCTCAACAGAAGAGTCACCAACACATGTTTACGCAGAGTCAGGAACCTATACTGTGGAATTGACTGCACTCGGTGATAACGGTACTCCACCTAGCAAAAAGGAAAGGGAGGTAGAGGTAATTAGGGGGGAAGTTCTAGGACCTAACCTTTTGGTTGGTGGAAGCTTCGAAACTGCGGATGCGGCAAGTTGGACAATCGTTGGTACAGGAGCTGATTTACTGCCTAAAGTAGAATTTGGAGTTACGACTAATGTTCCTGCTGGAGGTTCTGGTGGTGCTCTTAGAGTTTCTAATCCGGACGAAGCGTTTGCAGGTAAAACGGCTGAGATGGTAATGTACCACTCAATTGCATTAGAAGCTGGAAAGACATATAGAATTTCTGCTTTGATTAAGCATGGCCCATTAACAGGTACTGGTGTTGTGGATGGAGGTCCGAAAGAGGCCTTCTTTTCATTGGAAATCTCTAATATTATACCACCCGGCACTGGGCAATGGAAGGTAAACCCTGCTACTTTCCCCTCAAATGCTACTGATGACACCTTTGTTTTAACGCACAGATATTGCGTATGCTGGATGGGCACTACATCACCAGCGGCAAATGGCTCTTGGCTTAACGCCTACACAACGAGTTGGATTAATTATCTGACTGGAGATGCAGAAGTTTTAGATTTCTCAGTACCAACTTCAGGTACTTATTATATAGGATTCAAAGCAGGAATGGACAAAAAAGATGGTTCTAGTTTTGGTAGCGATGGATTTGTAGTTGACAATTTACAGATCAGGGAAATTAGTTAAAGTTTGGTTATCTGGATTGAATGGCGCTAAAGTGAAAGCTTTACGCCATTTTTTTTTAACGATCATCTATTTATAAATCCTATTCATGACGAGGTCCTATTCGCTTTTTTGTATTATCCTTTTTTTCTTTTTTAGTAATCCTTTGTTTAGCCAAACAGAGTATGTCGTCTTGCAAGAATCGCTTGCCAAAGGCTGGAACACCTGGAGCTATGGAAGCATGCTCAATTATGTTTTACTTCCCGAAGGCTTGTCTTTAAAAATTAACTTTCGCAATGCAACCGTTGGTACTCCGTATGATCCGGATTATTTTTTAGAAGACATCACCGTAGATAAATCGGGCCGTGTCCGGCCGATTGCCCACACCTTTGACGGAGCATACACAGAATTGGTTGTTGATGGTTGGTTTGGAAATATAATCCGCGTGCAGTCAGCAGCCAGTGAAAATGATATTGTTGTATTGGTTACGCCTGAAAAAAATTCCAACACACCGTACCATGTTGAACTGCAAACAGGAATGATGTGGAACCGTGAAGGTTTTGTAAGACGTAAGGAAAGTATGATTCATGCAACGGTCAACAATACCACGCACATTTTGCGTTCCACCACCAATCCCATAGAAACCCATCCTGCCTACACTTCACCTTACTTGATATTTTCGGGCGGATCTTCTATCGGGTTTTATTCAGGTGATGAAAAAAGTATAGTCGAAGTCCAATCCACCATTGCAGCAGCAAAACAAAAGTATGAAAAGTATGCGATGAAGTACGGGGAAAAAGCGGAAGCCTTTAAAGCAACACAAAGTGTCTTGGGTTGGAATACATTATATGATGCTGGTGAAAACAGGATCATTAGTCCGGTAACACGGGGATGGAACGAAGCCTGGCAGGGCTATGTCCTTTTTGAATGGGATACGTATTTTGCCGCATTGCTTTCGTCCCTTGATAACAAAGCGCTAGCGTATAGCAATGCCATCGCCATCACACACGGAAGTGAAAAAGGTCATGTCGGTTTTTGGCAACGTCCGGGCGTAGAAGCAAGTCAGTCGCAACCACCGGTAGGAAGTATGGTGTGTTGGATGATCTACGAACAGCATCAGGAAAAATGGTTTTTGGAAGAGGTATACACGGAGTTGTTGGATTGGAATCGATGGTGGTTAAAGAACAGAGTGAATGGGGGTTACCTGACATGGGGCGCTCCCTGGGAAGGGGCAAGTGTACGGGATATCATGTTGGAATCCGGGTTGGACAATTCGCCCATGTATGAAGATGCCAAAATAGAGTATATCAATGGAAATTCACTTTTCAATATTGCCGATGTTGGATTGAACAGCTTGTATGTAGCAGATTGTCAATACCTGGCAAACATCGCACAGGCATTGGGAAGAACAGAGGATGAGAAAGAACTTCGGGAACGAGCAAAGCATTTTTCCCAACAGGTTCAAAAGCTTTGGGTGGAAGAGAAGGGTACTTTTTTAAATAAATATGTTGATACCAATACGTTTAGTGAACGGCTTAGCCCAACCCTTTTTTATCCCTTGTTGGCGGGCATTCCCACAAAGAAGCAAGCACAACGCGTGTTGAAAGAACATTATTTTAATCCCGAAGAATTTTACGGTGAATACATCATCCCCTCTATCGCCTATAACGATAAGCTTTTCAATAACAACTACTGGAGAGGAAGTATTTGGGGGCCGATGAAT
>JBGTGG010000296.1:0-36821 GCA_041746855.1 Cyclobacteriaceae bacterium
GTGCTATCGGTAATGATGCTCATCACTTGTTTGCGCAATGCTTTTTCAGGAAGAAAGATATCAATAATATTTCCGTACGATTTGCTCATCTTTTGTCCATCCGTTCCCGGGATGGTCATCACTTGTTCTTCAATTTTTGCCTCCGGTATCACGAATGTCTCTCCGTAGGTATTATTAAAAGTAGAAGCAATGTCGCGTGCCATTTCGAGGTGTTGGCGCTGATCTTTTCCCACCGGCACAAAATGCGCATCGTATAATATAATGTCGGCTGTCATTAACACCGGATACGTAAACAAACCGGCATTCACATCTGCAAGCCGATCAGATTTGTCTTTGAAGGAGTGTGCATTGGCCAGCATTGGATAAGGCGTCATGCAATTGAGGTACCATGTGAGTTCACAAACTTCGGGAATGTGCGACTGACGGTAGAGATAATTTTTTTCAATATCGAAACCGAAGGCCAACCACGCAGCAGCGACCGCCCGTGTGTTTTCAATTCGCGTTTCAGCATCTTTAATGGTGGTGAGGGAATGCAAATCCGCAATAAAGAACAACGATTCATTGCCCGATTGTTGTGAGAGTTTGATTGCAGGGATAATGGCCCCAAGGAGATTTCCCAGATGGGGGCGTCCGCTGCTTTGGATACCTGTTAATATTCGCGCCATAATTCGCAAATAAAACAAAATAAAGTCTAACATGAGGAAATTATGATCGTTCGCGATCAAACTGCTTGTCGATGAATTCTATACAGAGATGATCATTAAGGGAATTATGTTTTTACCTTTGTAAACAAATTGATCAAAATGGGTAGACTTATTTTTCTGGTAATTTTTCTGGCTTCCGCGAGTGCGGGTTTTACGCAACAGACAAAAGCATTGGTTTTTCGCGATGATGTATTCAATTTTGGTAAGGTGATTGAAAGCGAGGGGCCTGTGGTGCATTCATTTGAATTCACAAATTCAACCAATCGGCCTGTTACCATTGTAAAAGTCCAGCCCTCGTGCGGTTGCACTACACCCGATTGGTCGAAAGAGCCAGTAATGCCGGGCAAAGTAGGTTTTATTAAAGCGAGTTTCGATCCCAAAGGAAGACCCGGATATTTTGATAAATCTTTGTCGGTGGTGACCGATGTTGACAACACACCTGTCCAACTTCGGATTAAAGGCCAGGTTGTAACGGATTTAGTTACGGATAAAAATTTCTCAAAGCCGATGGGGAACATGGCCTTCCAGTCAAGTTCCTTTAACATGGGAAAAGTTTTTTTGAAGGATGAATACATGGTGAAGGATTTTTCATGGAAGAACACAGGCGAGACACCTATTGAAATATCAAAAGAAGTAAGTCCAAATTTTATTATCGTTGAGCTTACGCCTGCTCAGGTTGCTCCTGGTGAAGTTGGCCAAATCCGGTTGAGTTATAACGGGGCAAAGAAAAACCAGTATGGCTTTCAATCCGATAATATTGAATTGCATACCAACGACAAAGAATCGCCCGTTAAGAGTATCTCTGTATTCGCGACACTGGAAGAATATTTTCCAGAGTCGACACCTGAGGAATTGGGCAAAGCACCCCGTTTATTGATTACTGAAAAGACCTTTGACTTCGGCAGGATCAAACAAGCGAACAGTGCTACAAAAACCATTACCATTTCAAATACTGGAAAAAAACCCCTACAGATTCGATCCGTTCAGAGCAATTGTACATGTACAAAAACAGCAGCGGCAGCTGATATGATCAAGCCCGGAGGATCTGCTGCTATAAAAATCACCTTTCAACCCGAAGAGCGAAAGGGAACGCAGCAAAAATCAATTACCGTTTATTCCAATGATCCCAGGAACCCGGTACAACGGATTACATTTTCGGCTTATGTAGAGGACTAAGCGAAGGCAGGTATTCCTGTAATTTCATTCCCTAAAATCAATAAATGGATATCGTGCGTACCTTCATAGGTGATAACGGATTCAAGGTTCATCATGTGGCGCATGATTGGGTATTCCCCGGTGATTCCCATGGCACCGTGTATTTGTCGGGCTTCACGAATAATTTCCAAAGAAGCATTGACATTATTACTTTTAGCCATAGAAATTTGACTTGTTGTCGCTTTTCCTTCATTTTTCAACATCCCCAAACGCCAATTGATGAGTTGGGCTTTGGTGATTTCCGTCAGCATCTCGGCTAGCTTTTTTTGAATCAACTGAAAGGATGCGATTGGTTTACCGAACTGAATACGTTGAAGAGCATATCGCTTGGCGGAATCATAACAGTCCATCGCAGAACCCACCACGCCCCATGCAATACCATAGCGAGCTGAGTCAAGGCACATCATCGGGGCTCCCAATCCACTTTTGCCGGGCAGTAAATTTTCTTTCGGAACTTTCACATTATTAAAGACCAACTCACCTGTGGTACTGGCACGTAACGACCATTTGCCATGGGTTTCTGGTGTTGAAAACCCTTCCATTCCGCGCTCTACAATTAGTCCGTGAATTCTGCCGGCTTCATTTTTTGCCCACACAACGGCTATGTCTGATTTTGGGGCATTGCTGATCCACATTTTCGCTCCATTCAAAAGATAATGGTCGCCCATATCTTTAAAGTTCGTGACCATACCACTGGGGTTGGAACCGTGATCGGGCTCCGTGAGTCCGAAGCATCCCAGCCATTCTCCGGAGGCAAGTTTTGGTAAATATTTTTTGCGTTGCGCTTCATTTCCAAAAGCATAAATCGGATACATCACCAGAGAGCCTTGAACTGATGCCGTTGACCGGATTCCCGAATCGCCACGCTCAATTTCTTGCATGATAAGTCCGTATGAAATATAGTCGAGGCCACCGCCACCATACTCCACCGGGATAGTAGGACCAAAACCACCAATGTCACCGATTTTCTTAACGATATCGTAAGGGAAATAACTTTTCTCCGCCCAATCTTCTATATATGGGCTCACCTCTTTTTTTACAAATTGCCGGATGCTTCCGCGGATCATCTTTTGTTCCTCGGTCAACAAATCATCAATCGAATAGAAATCCGGATGTTCAAACAAATCTTGCTTTAATGATTTTTTTATTGTTGGGGGAGTGTGTTGAGTGGACATAAAGTTTGGCGTGGTTTACTTGAAATCAGCGGATATAGTCCGCTAAATTCTATCGCCAAAGTTATGCAAACATATTGCTATTGCAATGCTGTGACGATGCACAAAGCCCTTTGGCTTCAGTGGACCTTTCCTTCAAATCCTTGCGGGAAAATGCGCCCTGCTTAGATGCATAGAATCCCAAGTATTAAATATCAACAGGAATTCATTACTTTTGTTTCCAAGTATTTGGTAATGAGAAGGTTCGTAATATATAGTTTATTGGTCTGTACAATCTCTGCTCCTTCGCACGGACAAGAGTTTTTGCGCAGGACGTATTACGACAAGAATAAAAAGGATTTAAAGGAGGTTTATCAGGTACAAGACTCGCTTTCGAACGTGTTGCATGGCCGGTATATATCCTATTTCGTAAATGGAAACGTGGAAAGCCGGGGCCAATTCAGAAACAATGAAACGGTGGGGGTGTGGGAATTTTTCTATGAAACCGGAAATCTGAAAATGCGTGGAATGCTGAAACAGAACTCCAGTTTTGGTGCGTGGGAATATTTTTATGAGAGTGGAAAAAAGAGCATGGAAGGGACCATTAATGGTAAAGAACGGGAAGGTTTGTGGAAGATGTATTTTGAAAGTGGTGCTTTAAAAGAAGAGGGGGAGTTCAAGAAAAACAAACATGAGGGGCTGTGGTTGTATTATTTTGAAGATGGAACGAAACGAGGTGAGATTGATTACCAGGATGATTTTGGAAGATATACCGAGTTTAGTCAGGATGGAAAGGTAATTGGAGAGGGTCCCAAAAGAGGAAATGCACAAGTTGGTTTGTGGCGGTTCTACGACTTTGATGGTGTTCTTCAAAGTGAAGGTGAATTTGATCAGGGCAAAAAGAGTGGTGAATGGAAATCCTATCATCCGGATGGAAAACTACTATCCAGCGGTGTTTATAAAGATGGCTTGCCTGTTGGGAAGTGGGTTTATTATTATGATGATGGAACTGTAAGTTCAGTAGGTGAATACAATCTAGGGATAAAAACGGGCTATTGGAATTCGTATTCCCCGGAAGGGAAGCTTAAAAGTGAGATTGATTTTAAAAATGGTTCAGGTGAATTTCGGGAATACCACGCCAATGGTGCAGTCCGCTTAAAAGGCAACATCGTGAATGACGTGCGTGAGGGGATTTGGGATTTTTATTTTGAAGATGGAACCGTTGAAGGACATTGCGAATACCTAAAAGGGAAGGGAAACTATACCGGGTTTTACGCCAACGGATCCGTGCAGACCAAAGGGCAAATGGATGGAGATAAAAAAGTTGGAACCTGGGAAATCTACGAACCGGACGGGAAGCTATCCGGGTATTACAAGCCTTTCTATGACAATCAAAAATTAAAGGATGAGATTATTGGAATGACAAACAATCGCGCTACTGTTTCTTCTTCCACAAAGAAGAACAGGGTCCGTTATTTTGATGAAAGGTTTAATGAATTCCGTGGTTTGATTGTGGCGGGAAATCCTGTTTTTATGTTTGCGGGCAGGTTTCCGATTGCAGCAGAGTTTTACATGCAAGAACGGTTGGGCCATGAGTTTGAATTTATTGGCATTCGTAATCCCTTTTTCAAAGCTGATACAGATATTCCTGTTGGGAAAGCATTTGAACGTGGATATGCAATGGCGATCAGGCAAAAGTTTTACAACCGCCTGAAAGCAGGGCTCTGGTATTTTGGACAAGAAGTTCGGTTTACCAACATTGGACACTTTACCAATTTTAGTGTCAACCAAAACCCAGACAATATTTTTACGGCAAGTTCATTGGAACAACGCTTCCAATATGGGGTGCTGGTGGGGTATCGGATCATCAAACGGAACAATGCCCCCGGATTTACACTTGATACTTTTATTGCTGGCGATTTGGGATACCGGAATTTTGACGTTGACGAAACGTATTCACAATATTTTGATGAGTTGAACCAATCGAAGTTTGTTGCCAGTTTTCACTTTGGCCTTAACATCGGCCATGTGTTTTCATTTAAGTAGTTTTGCTGATCATTATATTTTGAAGGATAAAACCCTTCCCGTATGAATCCGAAAGAAATTATACTCACCCCTGAGGAGGCATTTGATGATGCTGTTTTTCCTGACATCCTGAATTCAAAATTGGGAATTGATAAACAAGGTGATCGCTTTGTAAGACCACTAAAAAGATCAATCGATGCACGATCAAAAAAAGTAGTGGTCAGGGTGTTGTATGAAATTGCTTCAAAAAAAGATACAGTAAACACGAATCCATTTCAGTACCAGGATGTTTCTAAAGCGCCTTCAGTAATTATCGTTGGAAGTGGACCCGCTGGTCTCTTTGCAGGATTGCGATTAATTGAACTTGGAATTAAACCCATCATCCTCGAGCGGGGAAAGGATGTACAGTTACGCAGGCATGATTTAGCGGCCATCAATAAAAAGTCAATTGTCAATCCGGATTCCAATTATTGTTTTGGAGAAGGTGGCGCAGGAACCTATTCCGATGGCAAGCTCTATACGCGTTCAAAAAAGCGAGGCGACATAAACCGTATCCTTGAAATTTTAGTGGCACACGGTGCAAAAGAGGAAATAAAATTTGATGCCCATCCCCACATCGGTACGAACAAGTTGCCAAAGTTGGTAACGGCACTTCGTCAAACTATTATGGAAGCCGGTGGCGAGGTGCATTTTGATACCCGTATTGTCGACTTTATTTTAAAGGGCACAGAAATGACAGGCGTTGTTACGCATGCTGGTGACCGTATAGAAGGAGAGGGGGTAATTTTAGCAACGGGCCATTCTGCCCGGGATATTTATGAGCTTTTACAACGCAGGAATATTTTAATAGAAGCAAAGCCTTTTGCGCTGGGCGTTCGTGTGGAGCATGCGCAGCAATTGGTGGATCGGATTCAATACCATTGTGTTGGTGATCGTGGGCCGTATCTTCCCGCAAGTTCGTATGCAATGGTACATCAGGCAGAATTTAAAAACACAACGCGGGGAGTTTTTTCTTTTTGTATGTGCCCGGGTGGTTTTATTGTACCTTCAGCAACTGCACCGGGAGAAGTTGTTGTAAATGGAATGAGCCCGTCACGAAGGGATTCAAAATTTGCAAACTCGGGTATTGTGGTGGCAATCGATACAAAGGATTTTCAATCATATAACAAGCATGGTGCCTTGGCCGGTATGTATTTTCAGGCAGCGATCGAACGCAAGGCATGTGCTGTTGCAGGCAACACCCAACAAGCCCCCGCACAGCGTCTGCTTGATTTTGTTGAAAATAAAAATTCATCGCGTTTGTTAGAGACTTCTTACCAACCTGGCCTCGCCTCTGTGGATTTGAAAGAAATTTTACCTGATTTTATTCATCGGTCGTTACAACAGGGGTTTGTTAATTTCGGTAAGAAGATGAAAGGATACCTGACAAATGATGCGCAGGTAGTAGGAGTGGAGAGTAGAACTTCTTCACCTGTTCGTATTCCCCGCGATAAAGAAACACTGGAACATCCAGAGATTAAAAATTTATTTCCTTGCGGTGAAGGGGCAGGTTTTGCCGGAGGCATTGTGTCAGCCGCTATGGATGGGGAGCGGTGTGCAGAAGCGATTGCAATGAAGGTATTAAAAAAGGCGCTGTAATTTTCAGCGCCTTTATTTTAGAAAAAATGATACTCCTCTCGCCACTCATGTAAAGGGATTCATTAAGTGAGCTATTTATTTTAGGGAGTTAAGTGCTTATTGCGCGGAAATGACTTGTATCAGATATTTCAAATGGGTAGGCCGCGCAAAATACAGAAGGAGGCTCCCCGCCACCGGGCGGGGAGCCTCCTTCTGTATTTTTATGTGCGACTGCGAACTAATTGTAATATGCTAACTATGCAGCGCACATCAACTGTACACTATTTTAGAACAATAAATCCGAACTATAAAAAAAGCTATTCCTTAAATTTTCGCTTAGGTATGTTAATGGATTGTTAGATAAAAAATACTCTACGGTCGTAACCAGGCAATTTGCAATTCTTTTTGTTCTTCTGTTAAATCGTTCATGAAATTAAGTACATGCCTTCTGCTTAATTCCACTTGCTGTGCAGGGGCAGAAAGTTCGACTTCTTCGAGTTCTCCTCCTTCCTTTGCACGAAGTACGGTGTAAGAAAAAGATTTACCTTCTTGAAGCAACGAACGCTGCCTTCCTATGAAATTGCCAAGATCGGGCCCGAGATCCGGAATGGTTTCACCATTCATTTTGATGAGCACATCACCTTTTTGAAATCCAAGTTGTTTACCAAAAGCGTCCAGTTGGTCATTGGCGATTTGTAATTTTTGCTTGCCTTCTATTTGTGTTACACCAATGTTTTCATTTCCAATACCCATTGTGAAGTCTTTGAATTTTTGTTCTTTCGTGTAATCAATACCCACCTTTTGAAGCAATTCCTGAATGGGGAGCGACTCAGGCCCTTTCACATATTTCGTAAAGAAATCACCGATTTCCGGGTAGGTCATTTTGGTGATGATGTCAAATAGCTCATCATCATTGAAGGCTTTGTCTTTTCCGAATTTTAAGGAAAGGTCTTGCATCAGTTGTTGGAGGTTATACTTCCCTTTTGATAGCTCCATTAATTTTATATCAAGGCAAAGCCCGATCAACGCACCTTTCATGTACACGTTGTAATAATCATCATGATATTTATCGAGCGTGTATTTGCTTAATTCAGTAAAGGGGAGATCATCCGGAAATTGATCTGCCGTCATCATTTTTTCGTTAAGTATTTGAAGATATTGTTCCGGGGAAATCAAATCATATTTCACCTGGACAAGACCGGCAAAATATTCAGTTACCCCTTCATACATCCACAGATGTTGCGACATTTTGGGATCATTAAAATCGAAGTCGCCAATTTCTTCAGAGTGAATCGTTAAGGGTGTTACAATGTGAAAAAATTCATGGGCAGCAAAATCACGAAGTTGTTGGTTCATGTCTTCAATACCCATTTCAGGCATGAAATAAAAAGAAGAGTACGAATGCTCCAGTGCACCGTAACTCATAATGGGTTGGGTAGTAAAGTAAAAGATAAATGCATACTTATCGACAGGAAGTTTTCCGCCAAGGAAATCCTTTTGCGCCATTAATACCTCGCCAATACTCTCGCTGATTTGTTTTGCAGTTATTTTTCCTGTTGGGGAATAAACACCTATCAACACTTCCGTATTGGCAACCTGGATCACCGCGGTGTCCGCTTTGTTATACATCAAGGGGGAGTCCACCAATTCGTCATAATTTTCTGTTTTGAAACGGTCTACGCGCTTTTTATCATCGCTAGATTTCTTTTCAAGTTTGGCCGATGTCAACGTTAAATTACTTGCTGTTGGAATCAGTCCCGTTGTGCCGATAAATTCAGTTGGGCGCACAATGTTCAGTTCGAATGGTATTGTTTTCATCCCTTCAAAATATCCAAAGAAGCCACTGGAATTGATAACGTAATTGGTACCTTCTTCAATGTTTGTTCCAGCTGGCCAGAAAACTTCAGGGCCGTCTTGCTCAGTGTCAAACGTATCTTCGATCCAATATGAAATTTTTACCAACGATTTTGCATTGTTTATTTTCCAGCTATTGTCATCGATACGCGTTACGTCAAGGGTTTTCCCTTTTTTATCGAACGCTTTCAGTTCCGAAACAAACCGACCATAATCTGCAATTGCGTACGTGCCGGGAATTATTTTGGGCATATAAAACGTTACTTCAGGAGTCGTGATTTTTGGTGAGGTGAGTTCAACAAACACCTTGTCATCCACAACCTTGGTCAGATCTACTGTATATTGATACGTATTTTGAGCTGCCAGAATAGTGGCAACACTTGTGAATATGATAATTAAAAAAGATTTCAGTTTCATTTTAAGTCGTGATTATTTTTGAAGTGAGTACCCATTTCTACAGATACTGAAAGATAAAATTTGCGCAAAATAATGTTTAATTCTTTGAACAAAAAAAACAAAGTCGATGATTGGTAAAAATCCACCCACATACGGGAATAAGACAGTGATTGTTGGAGCGAGCGCCAGTAGCCATGGATATGCAGCCCTGGCGTATGATCGGTTACAGAAACACGATCATGAGGTTGTGTTGCTGGGCAAGCGAAAAGGTGAATATCAGGGAACAGAAATAATGGACATTAATACAACCCCGCAAATAGAGGGCGTACATACCATTACATTGTATATAAATCCGAAAAATCAACAACCCTGGCACCAATATTTTATTGATTTAAAACCAAAGCGAATAATTTTTAATCCCGGCACAGAAAATGAAACACTGAAAAAACTTGCTGAAGAAAATGGGATCGAAACCGAATATGGTTGCACGCTGGTGATGCTTAGTATTGGCGCCTATTAGTGCTCTTTTGGTTTTCTGATTACCGCGACCGTTACAATTTTCCATTTCCCATTTATTTTTTCTAAAAACCTTACTTCAGCTTGTTCTCCCCTTTCAATGGTTTCATCTTCTACTTTTTGCTTGAAGACCACATAGGCTGCTTTTCCGTAGACATTCATACTCACCCATTCACGTTCAATTTTAGCATTGGAGGGTTTGGAGGTTTTGAAGTACTTCTCAAAACCTTTGTTTATTTCATCCCAACCTGAAAAAAAATTCACATCGGTGGTGTCTGCGAATGACCAAAATGAATGCGGTACATGTGCCCACTGTGCTTGCCAGGTGGTGTAGTCAATTTCAAAGAATGCTTTTGTTTCTTTTTCAATGACTTCTTTAATGGCAACAATGTCTTTTGATTCCTTTTGTGCTTGCAATCCGAAAGTAATTAGTACCAGTAGGCAAAATAAGATGGACTTTTTCATGGGCTATAGTTTAGAATATCCCATAAAAGGCCAATAACTATACGTATTTAAAAACCATTTCATGAGTTGTACCAGTTTGGTTGTGCTTCACTAAATTTAGCGAAATATTGACTGCTTGTCTATAGATTTATTGCTTTTCTTAAAGTACCTTATTAATTGAAATATAAACTACGCGAATGCTCAACGAAGAAGACTTATTGAATCTCGACTCTTTGCGTGTAAAGGAGAATGAGTTGGTCGATCTATCTCGCTATGCAACTTCCTATGAAGGAGATGCGCTTGATAAACAGGAAGCCGAAGAACTACTCCAGCAGGGCAGAAAGAAACTGGCTGAGATTCAAGAATTGCTGTATGCCCACAATGAATACGCAGTGCTGATTATTTTTCAGGCAATGGATGCTGCGGGCAAGGATGGAGCCGTGAAACATGTGATGTCGGGGTTTAATCCATTGGGTGTGAAAGTACATAGCTTTAAAACTCCGAATAGTCTGGAACTTGATCATCACTATTTATGGCGGCATTCATTAGCATTGCCTGCCCGTGGGGAGATCGCGATCCACAACCGCTCGCATTATGAAAATGTTTTAGTCACCCGTGTGCATCCGGAGTATATTTTAAATGAGCGCATTCCGGAAATCGATAGCATCGAAAAAATAGATGATGATTTTTGGAAAGCCCGCTTTGAACAAATCAACAGGTTCGAAAAGAACCTTACGGAGAATGGAACGATCATTCTGAAGTTCTTTCTTCACGTATCAAAGGAGGAACAGAAAAAGAGGTTTATGGAACGAATCGATAATCCTTCAAAGAACTGGAAGTTTTCTGCTGCGGATGTGAAAGAAAGAGGGTTTTGGGATGATTATAAAAAGGCCTATACACAAGCCTTGAGTGCTACATCCAAAAAGGATGCTCCCTGGTATGTAATTCCGGCAGACAATAAATGGTTTACACGATTGGCCATTGCTGCGGTTATTTACAAAACGTTTCAGGGAATGGATATGCATTATCCAGTACTATCAAAGAAAGATGAAGAAGCACTGTTGAAAGCCCGGGAAGTATTAGTGAATGAAAAATAATTTTCTATTTGTTCACATCGTCCAGTGGAGTGCTGTACGAATCAAGGTGCACGGTTACCCCTTTTTCGCGCAACTTGCTCGCCAATAACTTGATTTCATCTTTATCACTCCAGGGGTTTTCCACCATTGCCAACAATTTCAAATGGGGATACTCAAAAACATCTTCGGATAGTTGATTCAATTTGTTTCGTGAGAAATCAATGTTTTGTAAATTTTTCAATTCGAAAATTTGATTGGGTAAAGTCATGAAATCATTGTTGTTAAAACGAATAACCTGAAGGGACGTGAGTTCACCAATCGTTTCAGGGAAATAACTGAGTTGATTGTGATGGATGTAAAGTTCTCTCAGGTTTTTTAGTTCCCCAATTCTTTCAGGTAGGATATAGAGTGTATTATTTGAAAGATAGAGTATTTCCAGTTTACTGAGATTGCCGATCTCATTGGGGACTATTTTTATTTTGTTGAAGTACAAATCAATAGTGGTTAGATTCTTAAGACTAAAAATAGCTTTTGGGATTTCTTCCAACCGGTTGTTGTAAAGCGATAATTCTTTTAAAGCACTTAAGTTGCCAACCGCATCATCCATGTTTGTAATGTGATTGTATGAAAGGTTAAGTTTTTCAAGGTTTTTAAATTTCCCCAGGTTTCCCGGCACGGTCTTGATTTTATTTTGCCGCATTATCAAGTTTGTTAAGCTTTTGTTTTTCTTGATTTTATCGTGCTCGAGAGTGAGGCTGTTTTCACTCAACGTAAGCTGGTGCAGGTTTTTGTTGCGGTTTATTTTTGGAAACTCAGTGATTAAGTTTCGAATTAAGTCGAGCGAATCCAGCGCTTTAAAGGGCTTGTAATTTTTTGGTAGTTCGCCCGTAGTATTGGAGCGAATCTTTAAATAAGTAATGTGTTTGTTTTTTTTAAGGATCAATTGACTTCCACTGATTTCATTGTTCAATATCGAAACATACCACAGGTCCTTGAGGGTGTTAAGTTTTTTCGAGATACGCTTAATGGAGGTATTCACCAATTCCAGTTCTTTCAGATTCTTGCAGGCGTAGATTTCATCAGGAAGGTCTTCACCTTTGTAATCAGCAATACTTAATGTGGTAACAGAAAGGGGATCGAGTTCACCGTTTTTTAGATCTTCGTATTGATAGTAGGTTTGGTTGGGTACATAATTGTACCGGTACCCCAGAAAACTTCGTGTCCAGATTTCATCACGCACGTTCATTAAACTATCCCTTTTTTGGCGTTCGAAAATACCATGGGTTTTGTTGAGCGCTTCCATCAATCCCAGGTATAAAACGGAGTCTTTTTCTGTGGCAAAGATTGGTTGAGCACGTTGCGCGAAACTTAAACTTGAAATCATTAAAAGGGCGACTAAAAGGGTATACTTCTGCATGTTATTTTGGCTAAAACTAAATCTTTAGGTGAAGATAAGTCCGATTTATTTTTTATCCCAATTTCATTCTAAAATTCATGGATATTAGTTCTGGAAATCTTCGTTTAATCGCCTTAAAAAACCTATTTTTGTGGGTTTTCTAAATAAAATTATGAGTGAGTTAAAGGATAAATTACCTGCTGGTTATTCAGCTAACAATATTACGGTTTTAGAGGGTTTAGAGGCTGTTCGTAAGCGTCCTGCCATGTACATCGGTGACATCAGCACAAAAGGGCTGCATCACCTTATTTGGGAAGTTGTTGATAACTCCATCGATGAGGCGATGGGTGGTTATTGCGATGAAATTAAAGTAACCATAAACCCTGATAATTCGGTTACGGTTGAAGACAATGGGCGTGGTATTCCAACAGATATCCATACAAAAGAAAACCGGTCAGCACTCGAAGTAGTAATGACCGTGCTTCATGCGGGTGGAAAATTTGATAAAGACACCTATAAAGTTTCGGGTGGATTGCACGGTGTCGGTGTTTCGTGTGTGAACGCGCTTTCCGAAATGTTGGAAGTGACCGTTTACCGTGATGGAAAAATTTCACAACAAGAGTATGAGCGGGGTGTTCCGCAATACTCCGTTAAGGAAATAGGTGATACGGATTTGCATGGAACTACCGTAACTTTTAAACCAGATAAGCAGATTTTTACTGTTACCGAATACAATTATGAAACGGTTGCAACCCGTCTTCGGGAATTATCCTTTTTGAACCCGGGGATTAAAATCCTTTTAACCGATAAACGTGAAATTGAACTGGACGAAGAAGGAGCGGCCAGAACAGATGAGTTTTTATCAGTGGGAGGCTTAAGTGAGTTTGTTGCTTATTTGGATTCAACCCGGGAAAAACTTATCCCCAACCCGATTTTTGTTGAGCATGACAAAACCGATGTTCCGGTGCAGGTTGCGCTTAGTTATAATACTTCTTATACGGAAACATTGGTTTCGTATGTCAATAATATCAATACGCATGAGGGTGGAACACACGTTGCGGGCTTTAGAAGAGCACTCACGCGTACATTAAAAAGTTATGCCGATAAATCAGGTCTTCTGGAAAAAGCAAAGATAGAAATTGCGGGTGATGACTTTCGGGAAGGATTAACGGCTGTAATTTCTGTTAAAGTTGCTGAACCCCAATTTGAAGGACAAACGAAAACCAAGCTTGGAAACTCTGAGGCAATGGGCACAGTGGACCAGGCGGTTGGAGAAGCCCTAAATCATTACCTCGAAGAACATCCCAAGGAAGCAAGACTGATCATTAACAAAGTGATCCTTGCTGCCCAGGCGCGCCATGCGGCCCGTAAGGCACGCGAAATGGTGCAGCGTAAAAACGTAATGTCAGGGACCGGCCTTCCGGGAAAACTCGCGGATTGTTCCAGCACAGATCCTTCTATTTCAGAGATATACCTGGTGGAGGGTGATTCTGCGGGTGGTTCGGCCAAGCAGGGAAGAAACCGTTTATTCCAGGCCATTCTCCCTTTACGTGGTAAAATTTTGAATGTGGAAAAAGCGCAGGAGCACCGTATTTACGACAATGAAGAGATCAAGAACATGATCACAGCATTGGGTGTTTCTTTCGGAACCCCGGATGATGCGAAGGGGCTGAACATGACCAAATTGCGCTATCATAAGGTGATTATTATGACCGATGCGGATGTGGATGGAAGTCACATACGGACGTTGATACTTACTTTCTTTTTCCGCTATATGCGTGATTTAATTGAGAGTGGGTATGTCTACATCGCTCAACCACCGTTGTACCTCGTGAAGAAAGGAAAAGAAGAGCGCTATTGCTGGACGGAAGATGATCGACTGGCTTACATTCAGGAACTGGCTGGAGGAAAAGAGGAATCGGTAAATGTTCAGCGCTACAAAGGTCTTGGTGAAATGAACCCGGAACAACTTTGGTCTACCACCATGGATCCCGAAAGAAGAACGTTGAAAAAAGTAACGATTGATTCGGCAGCAGAAGCTGATCACCTTTTCTCAATGTTGATGGGTGATGAGGTTGCTCCCCGCAGGGAATTTATTGAGAAGAACGCAAAGTACGCACGAATAGATATTTAATCGGTCCATGAATAAAGTTCGTGCGATATGAGTGAGCAATTAGTTGCCATACCGGAGAAGTTGGCGCAGCAAATTCGTGAGAGCAATTACATCAGTCGTGATCTGAGTTGGTTGTCATTCAACTATCGCGTGCTGGATCAAGCCAAAAAAGAGAACCGGGGAATTTTTGATCGGTTAAAATTTCTGTCGATTACAGCCAACAACCTGGATGAATTCTTTACGATTCGCCTGGGTAGTTTGCACAATTACATCGACTACGGAAAAGCACGATACGATTATAGCGGACTGCGGGAAGAACCCTTTCGCAGAATTTTACTGACGGAGACCAAGCAATTTTGCCAGGCGCAGAATGATTTGTTTATCAATGAGTTAAGACCTTTGTTTAATGAAAATGGCTTTTGTCTTAAATCCTACAAAGACCTTAATCCGGACGACACAAAGCAGGTAGATCAGTTTTTTACAAAGACAATTTTCCCGATGTTGACACCAATGGTGTTTGACAACTATCATACTTTTCCAACACTGATGAACAATCGGTTGCTGTTGGGAGTGGTGACGAAGTTTGAAGAAGAAAATCAAACATCACGGAAAGTTTCGTTTGTTCAGATTCCGCAAAACCTACCCCGGTTTTATGAAATCATTAAGGAGGATCAAATTGAATTTATCCCGATTGAAGATATTGTCAAAAACAATATTCAACACCTGTTCCGAAATGTAAAGATCGAAGGGATCAGTCTTTTTCGAATCAATCGAAATGGGGATTTTACATTGGAAGAAAGTGAAGATATTGAATCCAATTTTCTTGAAGATTTAAAAAGAAAATTAAAAACACGCAGATCAGGCAGGGTAGTGCGCCTTGAAATTGAAGAAGAGCCGAACAGTTGGATGATGCGGGTGTTAAAGATTCAATGGGATATTGATGACTTTAATATTTTCTACATTCCAAAGTATGGCTTACTCGATTTTTCAGGACTCAACCAGATTTGCAACCATCCGGAATTTAAAGAAAAGCGCGCCAAGCAACCTCGACCATCGCGACCAGTAAACCTTCCGGAAGGCGAGAATCTTGATTTGTTTGAAGTATTGAAAACCCGCGATATCTTATTGCATCATCCGTACAATTCGATGGATCCGGTTATTGATTTACTTGAAAAATCAGCCATCGATCCGCTGGTGTTGTCCATTAAGATTACGATCTACAGGGTAGCAAAAGAATCAAGGGTAACGGCTGCTTTACTCCGGGCTGCGGAAAATGGCAAACACGTTTCTGTTTTGTTTGAAGTGAAGGCACGGTTTGACGAAGAAAATAATTTACGCGAAGCCCAGCGCTTGCAAAAAGCAGGATGCTTTGTGATTTATGGAGTTAGCAGTTTAAAAACACACACCAAGCTTTTGCTCATTGTACGTAAAGAAGAAGACAAAGTATACCGGTATGTCCATCTTTCGAGCGGAAATTACAATGAGTCAACTGCGCGCTTGTATGTGGATATCGGATTGTTGACCACCAAGGAGCATTACGCAAATGATGTTTCTGAATTCTTTAATGTAATCACCGGGCATTCGCAGCCCTCCACCTATGAGAATCTGATCACTTCACCACGGGACATGCGCATCCAACTTTGCAATCTTGTAAAAAAAGAGGCAGAGAATGCACGAAATGGAATACAAGGTGGGATTGTTATTAAATTGAATTCCTTGCAGGATAGGGAATTTATACAAGAGTTGTATGCAGCCTCCCAGGCAGGTGTAAAAATAAAGTTGATCATCCGTGGCATGTGCTGCCTCCGCCCAGGCCGTGCAGGGTTAAGTGAAAATATTGAAGTGGTTTCGATTGTCGGTGAGTACCTGGAACATTCCCGTATTTATTATTTTCATAATGATGGTGATCCGAAAGTATACATAGGCAGTGCAGATGCCATGGTGAGAAGTTTTGACAGGCGAATTGAATCTTTATTCCTGTTGGATGATGCCATTTTGAAGAAACAAGTAATCAACAATTTACGCTTCAACCTGATGGACAATGTGAATACGTATTGTATGCAGGAAGATGGATCGTACATACCGAAAGAAAGAAATGGTGATGCCCCTTTTAATATCCATACCGAGTTCTACAATGTAACGCGGGAAATAGTAATGGATGCTACGCTTTTCTAAGCATTGATTTTAGTTCCTGTAATTATAATACGAAGGGCATTCCAAATTTTTGTGTACACTGGAAAATTTAGCACGGTACACGAGCACAAATTCATGCGACCCGCGGGTAAAGTTATTGATGGATGAGCCCGTCCAATCAAAAGAATAGCTAAAATGGAATTTCTCATTTAGTTTCAAGTCAATGAAACTAATAAATGCATCTTTTAAGCGATAGGATGCCCCCAAACTAAAAATATCATAGAAGATAAAAGCTGCGTTAATATCAAACGTAAGCGGTTGACCTTCTTGCGCACGCACCAAAATGGATGGGTTTAATTTTACGTTTTCTGTTTTTGTGATCGGGAAAACCGTACCGGTCCTAATAAAATAATAGCGTGCTTCTACTATATCATTCAAGACATCTCCAAATGTATTTGGCATTTTGTTGTTGAGGATAAAGGGAACAGAAAGGCCGACAAAGAAATTTTTCCTTGTATAGTAAAGCCCGGTTCCAAAATTTGGCTTGAAGGCGTTGAAGAACTCGGTGAATTTCGGGTCATCCGGATGTTGGATAGACAGTGAACTATAATCAGCACCGAGGATATTTACACCAGCTTGAATGCCCATTGAAAGTGTGGCATTGCGTGAATGTATTTTATAGGCAAAGCTTCCATAAACATGTTGGTTCTTATAACTTCCGATCACGTCATGGTTCACGATCAACCCGAGTCCGATTTTATTCTTCATAAAGGAAGAATGGCCGGTGATCGAATACGTTTTAGGAGCACCCGGAAAATTGACCCATTGGTTTCTGTACATGGCAATGGCCGTGAATTCCACATTCGCTCCGGCATACGCAGGATTGAGAACCAAAGGATTGAAATAGTATTGAGAAAAAACAGGGTATTGCTGTGCAATACCCTGTTGAAGTGTAGTAACCAGTAAGAAAAATGTAAGTAGGAGAGGCGTACGCTTAATCATGGTCAAAACTAATTTACAATTTCCAAATATCCAGCTAATTGTTTAGAACCATCGCGCTTGTCTATTATATAGAAGTACGTTCCATCCGGAAGATTATCTCCTAATGCTTTGATTCCACGATTGGCAATACCATCAAAATAGATATCAATATTATCATATCCGGGCGCTTCGTACACCAAGGTTCCTGCCCGGTTGTATATTTTCACGATATTATTCGGGAATTCTTCAATACAATTCACATAGAAGCGATCATTGTATGTATCGCCATTCCGTGAGATATAATTGTACGGATGAATATCGGTTTTGATTTCCACATCTTTTGTGGTTGCACATCCTAATTGCGAAGTGACCGTAACACTATAGGTGCCCGAAGAGGCATTCGATAAATTGGGACCTACGGCTATAAATGATCCATTTTGGTGCCATTCGATGGTGCCCACGTCAATGTTTGTAGTAAGGAATAAGGATATGTATCCGTTTTCCTCATCACAAGAAGCTGATTCCACTTTAAATTCAAAATCAGGAAAGTCAGGATCTTCAATAATTGTCTCGCTTACCGGCCCGGAGGTACATCCGGTGATTTTACTGGTAGCCGTTACGGTATAAGTTCCTGCAGCCAAACTATCTACTTTTTCACCAATGAAATCAGGAACAGCGCCTACCGTGGTTCCGATATACCAATTGAAAATATAGTCTTTGGTATTTCCATCAACCGATGCGGCCAATATTCCATTATCCATTACACAACTCGTAACATGCGAAACGATTTCGATTTGCGGAAGTGGCACCGGGATGGGCGATTCATTAATGGTGACCTGCGTTATGCCCGTACAACCCGTTACAATATCGCGGGCTTCGATTGTGTATAGCCCAACACCAAGATTACCAGCTTGCGCCCCTGTGTAGATTGGTATGCCTGTAACAACGGGTCCTTCATACCAATCAAAAGTATAATTGATAACATCACCATCAACAGACGCTGAAGCAGCACCATTTTGCTTGGCGGGATCACAGTTGGTTACATCGGACAAAGGTATTGCAGTTGGCTGAGGAGTAATTGTTTCATCCACTACCGTTACGGTTTGTGGCAAGGTTTGGCAGGTTGGTTCCAGATTATCAACCGCAACGATTGTGTAATTGCCTGCGGGTAGTAAGGTTGCACCTTTTCCAATGGAATCGGGAACTGCTTTTACTGCATCTCCAAAATACCAATTGTAGGTATAGTCATTACTGCTTCCGCTCGTTACGGTTGCAAAGACTTCCCCATTATCGGTAGCACAAAATGTTAATGGAGCAGCGGAAGCACTCAATGTTATTGGCGCCACTTCAACCGGTAGCGTATACGTATCGGTGATACTGCAACCATTGTCGTTGTTTAATACTTCTATAGTAAACGTTACACTCGACTGTCCTCCAGGCACTACAATATTATCAAGTAAGGCGTCATTGTCGATTACAGGCCCTGTTGCCGTTGCACCTTCATACCAACGGTAGGTGTATCCTCCGGCTGGTGGGATGCTGCCATTGCCCAGTACTTCCAGACTTCCCGCTTCATTAAGGGGCTTTAAACAAAGAGTAGGGTTTGTAAAAGCAATCAAGTCAACCATGGGGTTACCAAGGGTCATGTCAATGATTTCGAATGCCAATTCACTTGTCGCACATAAGCTGACAATATTGGTTGCGCGCACAAAGTAATTCCCTGGAGTCGGTGGCGCAAAAGTATTTGCAGCAGAAGGTCCTTGAAGCGAAACCATGGCAGCGTCAAACCACTCAAATGTATAATTTGCTATCGGCATCGCCACACCGTTTTCAGAAACCGACAATATGGTGGCACTGGAAGTATTCATATCACATCGTGTGAAGTCCTCAATCTGAATATCCGAACTCGCGAGCGACATTACCGGAGGATTGTTAAAGATGGTAAACGTTGCTACGGAAGAACATTGCAACGAAGTACCGGATGTTTTGGTAACCTCAACTGTATACTGGCCAGGTGCCAGGTTTTGTGCAATTGCCCCGCTGCCGGTGATGTTGGCCGGTGGTAGTACAGGCGATGTTATTGTAGCTCCCTGAAACCACGCAAATGAATAATCGGTTGCGGGTGCTCCACCATCAATCTCCAATTCAATTCTTCCGGAGCTTGTGGCACCAACACAGTTGGTATTCGCATCGATGGAGGTTGCTACAATAGCCGGTATGGTGGTGATATGCTCGATTTCAATCAAAGGAAGATATGCTTTACAGTCTTGTGTTATCGGATTGTTGGAGATGGCAACAATTGTATAAAATCCTGGCTCCAAATTATTGAAGGTGTAATTGATAGTTCCATCTGCTCCACTAAAGGAATCTACCAAATTTGCGGGAGCCTCAGGGCCGCGGTGGATTTCAAATCTATAATCGGCTTCACTAAAAGCTCCTGGAGGATCAGGGGATTTAGTTACTGAAAATTCAATTGAACCGGTGTTCGTAGGGCTACAATCCAACACCGGGCTTTTGGCTACGAAATCCAACACTTGCGCATTCACGAAAGGGAGGAAGAAGTCAGCAACCGTAGGACAACCATTGTCTAAGTTTGTTGCCCGGACAGAGTAAACACCTGAAGCAATATTGGAGGCAGTGGAACTTGAACTCACCGTTTCGGTAAAAATTGGAGTTGTCGTAAACGGTTCTATTCCAACAAACCATTCAACCAAGAACCCGGCTGAATTGCCTGGGGCGTTAATGGTTACTTCCATTGCCCCGTCATTTGAACTACAATCGGAAGGATAGGTAGTTACATTATTGGTATAGGTAATGGTGGTAACCGCAGAGTTATCCAACACCGTTGCAGTAATGGGAGCTGCCTCACAATTTTTTGTGTTGTGAACAGCGCGGACGGTATATTCACCAGGTGGTAAGTTTTCTAAAACATTATCGGTATCCGGGTAATCGGGGGTTGCTTTTACGGAAGGGCCATCATACCATGAAAATGTATAGTCCGCTGGAGTATCCAAGGTTACGTTTACGGTGATGGATCCATCGGGATCGTTACACGATGTGAAATCAGCAATGGCCCCAATGATGATAGAAGGTGTGACCACGGCAAAACTTACGGTCGCCTCAGCTGTTGCAGAACACGAAGTCGTTGGATCCGTTACCTTCACGGTATAAACTCCTGGGCTCAAATTATCTAAAGATGTTGTAGTTGCCCCGGCTATCAGATTCACAGGTAGCGTATTTTGTCCTGTATACCACTCAACGGTCAATCCTGTTTGTGCACCAACATCAGCCAGTACCGAACCATTTGGTAAGGCCATATCACACGATGTTTGGTTGGCAATTGTTGAAGCTGTAACTGTCGGTGGTACTGTTTGACTGATTGTAACGGTTACCGGATCGGAACTACATTGTGAACTGTTTCGGGTTACCACCAAGGTGTAATTACCGGCAGCTAAATTTGATCGTATATCACCCGTAAAGTCTGGGGTAGGTTTAACATTATTTCCATTATACCAATCAAAAGTATATCCTGCAACCTGGTCGCCATCGGCAGTTGCAGCAAGCGCTCCCGTGTTGGCACCGGAGCAAAGAATATCGGTGGTTACAATATCAGGAATAGGTTTGACTATGTCATCATTAAGGTCAAAGGTTGCTATTGATTCACAGCCGGTTGCTTTATTTGTTACCAGCACAGAATAGGTTAAAGGGACTAAACCTGTAGCAATATGGCTTACACTTACTTTGGGGCCACTTAAAACTATTGGACCTTCATACCATTCATACGTGTAGTCTCCAATGGGTGTGGTTCCTCCATTCATTTCAACCCGGAGTGCTCCATTTGGATTTAAACAATTATCGTACGGGTTTTCTAAAACGATAACAGCGTTATCAGCTGGATCAGGTACGAGCTCGGTCAACGCAACAGTAACGGTATCGGAATTACAGTTCGCGGTTTTATGAATAGCGAATACGGTATAATCACCTGCGGGTAATCCAGAATAAATGGCACCGGTGAAATCAGCAGGACCGGCTACGGGCTGTCCACCGTTGTACCAGAAGAAATCGTAGTCTGTAGTATTTTCAATTCCACCGCCTCCGGGAATAAACGCCCTTACAGCACCATTATCGGGAGTGTTTGCATCACATTTAATATTCTCCTGTAGAAGCAGTGCTGTCAGGCTTACTGGCCCGGGCACTACCGGACTGGATAAAATATTGTTTAAGTAATTACATTCGAGGATTGTGGTATTGGGTGCAATAGGTGTTGGGATTGTGCTTCCATCATCATTAAGTACAATGAATAAGGTGAAGGCAGATCCAGTTCCTGTGACAACCATATCATTGACTTCAAATTGTTTTGTTATATCCAAGGTATCGGCATCTAGATTCACAGGGTTTAATGTGTTCACCGTGATGGTTTGGGTGTTTAAAAGAGTAGCCCCCGCAAAACGAGGATTGCCTTCATAAAAGCTTATATTAAAATCGCCACTAATACTAATATCACCGATGTTTTGAAGTCTAAAGGAAACTGTAAAATCTTGGTCTGGGCAAGTAGGGGAGTTTACAGTAAGTGAGTTGTAAACAAAGCGTACATCTGGTGCAGGGAAAGTAGGACAGCCATTTGTATCCAGGTACGGTGCTTGAATAAGGAAACTGTTAAGCGGTCGGTTAGGGCCTACTGTACAGGTTCCTTGTGACCAAACAAGATGGTGCTTTTGCTGTTGAATTGGTATGGTAAGATCATCGTTGACATTCACATTAAAATATGCGTGTTGGTTCCATACTCTTCGAGCCGGAACCCATGGCTCACCCGCAGACTCAAAAGCACGAACATGGGAGTTGGTTGAATAGCCAATGTTACAGAAATTGTCCCATGCCGCTACATCATCAAAACCACACGTTACACAAAGTTCACTCGCACCATCGGCATCAAGGTCTGCCACAATGGGGTATTCAACTGCCGTCCGGGCAACACATGCTTGCTGGGTATAAACTTCTCCATTATTACCATTTATAATATATAGAAAGCGTTCATCGCGGTAAACCACCTCGGCCTGACCATCACCATTAAAATCAAATAGTGTACTACCGGTGTAACCCGATGTTTCCTCATTGATGACAACACGCCAAAACAGTTCGAAATTCTCATCCAATGCGTATAAGAATTTTCCGGAAACAAATGAAACATTCAATAGACCATCGCCATCAAGGTCTGCAATATTTAACCGTCCGGTTCCATTTTGCCATCCGTTGGCATAACGTGCAGCGGTATTACCGTTGGAACATGAAAGGGCTACAATGATAGAAGGATCAGGGTCGTAGAAAGTGGTGACTACATCGTTATGAACATCCCAAAAGAAAAGTGTTGTATTGGCATCTTTTGCCCCTAAAGAGCCAGATGCTATAATATCCAAAAAGCCATCTTGATTATAGTCAGCAACACTTGTTGAACTAAATTCTTTTCGATTATGAAAATTGTTTACGCGGTTGATCTCCGTAAGACTTCCTGAATCCTGCGTCCTATTCCCAAGATTCACGCCATAGATAATACACCCCGCAATGAGTTCAAGATCGAGCCCCCCTACGATATCAACCGCAACAGGTTCACCTACTGTGTTACCAAAATCTGTTGAACGAACGATGCGTGTTCCCGTATGTGCATCCAATATTTCATCGCGATAATATAGTTCCACAAGGCCATCCCCATCAAAGTCGGCAAGGCTCAAAGTAACTGGGTTTCCAGAGGCCCGTCTTTTCCAAATAAGATTTAACTCACAATCGTAGGAGAAGATCGTCCAGTTTCCATTTTCCCTTCCAAACGTAAAGATTTCGGCACAATTGTCACCATCGATATTACCAATGGCTGCCTCACGTTCAAGTTGATACCCTACCGCCAATTGGCGCTTGATGGTACCACCATCACCATTTAAAATGTAAAGCCTATCGGATTCAATGTTTGTACTGACTACTTCGGGTATTCCATCAGCATCCAAATCCCCAATGGAAACCCTGTTCAGGTGATTGGCGGTTCCGTTGGGCGATGACCAATCCACCCGCATGGAGAATTGCGGAAATTCTGGGGGTATTGCCTGGCAATTTGCATCGTTTCCAAAATAACCGCTACAGGCATTATTATTTGAGCAGTCGGAGTCATAGCAATCGATAAAACCATCGCCATCGTCATCAATTCCGTTATTACAAATTTCTTGAGAGAAAGCTGAAATCGCCCCAAGATTGAACCACATGAGTAACAGGAACAACACTTTTTTCATACTGATCAATTTTAATCTATTTCTATCGGGGGGCCTTTTTACACCTTGTTAGAGCCCAAATCCATCACTTAGTAACCACGGAATGTAGGTTTTCACGCCAAATTACATTTTTCCGGGTTATTTAACAGCCTTTTCATACCCTCTTAAACCTTCCTTAGCGCAAGAGTGTAATACTACCTGATCGGGGGTTGTTTTCTTCCCCGGCACATCGAATAATGTAGTAGTATACCCCATCCGGTAATTGCTTTCCATTGCCATTGAAAGTTCCATCCCAATTATTTAAATAAGGGGTGGCTTCAAAAACCCGTACGCCTTTATCATCATAGATGGCCACACTACATTGTGGATAATTCTCGATTTCACCGACCACCCAAAAAGGGTTGCTGGCATCACCATTAGGGGAAAAGAAGTTTTCAGGTTTTAACTTGGTGACAACAGCTTCACCCTGTACTGAAATTTGGATGGTGCCTTCACCTTCACATCCGTTGGCATCCGGACCAACAACTTTATATATTGTTGAAGTGAGGGGGGTAGCAATGGGGTTTGCAATGGAAGGGTTCGAGAGGCTTTCGGTTGGCGTCCAACTATAAGAAACCAAACCTGAAGCCTGGAGCTGTGTAGTGGATCCCGCAATAATTTGCTGTGGATCTGCCAAAATATTGACCACCGGGGAAGGGTGGAGGGTTACCACCTGATCATCGAACAAGGTACATCCTGATTCATCAACTTCAACAGAATAAGTACCGGCACTTGTCACATCAATAAAAGATGTGGTTGCGCCTGTACTCCATGCATAGTTTGTGAAACCCCCGAAGACTTCCAACCGAAGGCTTTCGCCCGGACAGAAAATAAATATATTCGCAGGGTTTGAAATGGTCATGGTTGGGGCGGCCGTGATTGCGATTTGTTTGGTCAATTCGCTCGGGCATGCCCCACTATAACTGACTACTAGTTTTACATTAAAGGCAGGGCTAGCGGTTGCATACACATGGGTTGGATTTCTCTCCGTAGAAGAGTTGCCATCCCCAAAAGTCCATAAATAAGTAGCTCCTGTTCCGGCTGTTGATTGATCTGTAAACTGAACTTGTTGACCCGAACAACTTGTTGCGGGCGAAGTAAAATCCACGACTGGGGGAGTGACTGAACTAATCACAACCGATGAAGATTCGATGGTTGAACAACCCGCAACTGATCCTTGATAATAATATTCACCACCTGAACTGACGACAAGTGTAGGATCGTCAGCGTTAGAAATTAACCCACTGGTTTTTTCGAACCATTGATACGTGAAGCCACTCACTACCGGGGAAACAGAAAGTGTTTTCGTATTGCCCTGGCAAAATACTGCCGGGGCTGTAAAGGCTACAGTAAAATTTGGTGCATCAATGGCTTCCACCACCGTGGATACTTCCCTTGCTACGCAGGTTCCTGACAATATTTCAACGGTATACTTTCCGGCTTTTGCCAATGTGAAATTAGGGATGTTTGGATTTTGTGTTGTGGAGGTAAACCCGTCAGGCCCTGTCCAGCGATAACCTGTTGCGCCAGTAAGTGCGTTGATGGTTAGTTGCAGGGTGCTTCCCACGCACACCGGGCCATTGTTGGTAGCAGTTGCAGTACCACTTACAGTGCCAGCGCCAATATTTACCACTACTACATTGGAAGGTTCTGAACACGTACCTGCTTCCGAAAGTGCAGTGACCGTATAACTCCCCGCCAGCGTAACATCTAAGAAAGGGTTTGTACCTGTGGCTACAACATTTCCATCCCTTCGCCATTCATAGGTAACACCGCGGCTGCTGTTGGCGTTGAGTCGGAGTGGAAATCCTGTGCAAATGTTAATAGGACCGGCAGGTCTTATCTCAGGAATCAGGCAATGCTTGTTTCTGAATATTGAAACTCTGGAGGCTACGATTCCGAGATTATTATCATCGATACTGGTAAAAGCGATATCCGGTTTACCATCGGTATCAACATCTCCAATACTTACATGACGATTGATAAAAGTGGTTGCCTTCGTAATAGAGGTGAAGCTAAGTGATCCTACCGTACTCGTATTATTTAAGATGGTTAAATTTTTTTGAGTAATTGATCCGACTACAATATCAGGTTTTCCATCGCCATCAAGGTCTCCAAAATCAATTCCCCAGGGGCGATCACCACCTACAATGTTAACCGGAGCAGCAAAATTAAAAGTAGAACTTGTAGACTGGTTCAGAAAAATTGAGACTTGAGAACTCAAAAGCTGAGTGGCGGCAATATCTGCTTTATTATCTCCATCAAGATCTCCAATCCTCAGGTTAACAATGGTTCCGGGAACCGCCCTTGTCACAACCGTTCCGAAAGATAACGCACCCGGGATACTTGTGTTTGGAATTAGATAGAGGTTGCTCGTACCTGTTAAAAACTGACTTACCAGAATTTCGGGGATTAGATCGCCATTCAAGTCACCCACGGCTAGTGCATCCGTACTGGCGGCACCCGAGATTGTAATCAGAATTGGGGTTGCTGAAAACGAGATCGATCCAAGCGTACTTTGATTTTGGAGAATAGAAACAGTATTACTTCCCTGATCCGTAACGATGAGTTCAGGTTTGCCATCTAAATCGAGATCGGCAATTTCAACTCTTTTGGTTTTTCTCCCTGTGAGGGTAATAATTTGAGTACTAAAAATAAAATTTCCTGCTCCGGTACTACCATTTTGCAAGATGAAAATGCGACTCCCATCACCCCCTTCGGATACCACGAGGTCTGGCTTTCCATCCCCATTTAAATCACCACATTTGATGTGAATTGATCGTGTATTTAGCAGAACAGGTATTTTTCCGAAATTCACATTCCCTGGGCCAGAACTGGAGTTCGGGAATACGGAAATAGCGTTGGCATTATCGTTAGCAGCTGCAATATCAACTTTTCCATCTCCATCCAGATCGCACATGCACAAGTCATAAAGCCCACTTTCTGCATTAAAATCAGTTTGGCCCACCAGGCTGGTTTCTTCAAATGGGTTCTCACCTCCATAGCTTAACAAGAAAGACGGCCGCGAATACCCTGTAAGGCCTGTGGTTGTGTTCGTAACGGAAACGAATTGATATGTTGTTCCCGCTGGAATGGTGACTTCAATCAACTGGTTTGAAACGCTTTGGATGGTTCCTTTTGCAGCTCCAAAGAAAACGACAAGCTGACTGGAATTGGCACCAAAATTACTTCCTGAAATGCTTACAATATCACCGTTTGGCCCTTTTACTTTGTCTAATGATTTAATTTCGGGAATCTGTCCAAATACATCCAATACACTGAAAACCAGACAACTAGCTGCCAACAGGAATTTTTGGATTTTTAGGAATTGTCGTGTGTGTTTCATCGTGCCAGTAAATCGCTTAATTCCTTCGATATGTAACCTTTTTTCTTCCATTATTATTTTGAGCTCGTCACAATCAATACATTGGCGGTTTTAAGTTTTGTAAATGCCTTTAGGTTTCGAGCCTCTTCATAAGCTTCGCTCGACTTCACTGTTTCCAAAACATGCACGTGGAATTTCTTGTCGTTGTCGTAATAGAAAACATCGGCATTGTACTTCTGTTCGATAAGTTTACGCTTATACTCATCTGCCGCGGTAAAATCACTAAAGCTTTTAATGACCACATAATATTTTTTACGTACCGTTGTGCTTTGGTTGATATGGTCTGGGTCTTCTGTTGTTTGTTGGAAACGTGCCTGGTGTTGTTCCTTCGTTGTTTGCAATGTAGACCGGAATACAGGAGCCTTCTTTGTTTTGAATTTTTTCTTATCGCCAATTTTTAGTCCGAGCTGGATTTCATGTGTTCCTTGCGAAAATCCTTTTTCCGGCTGGCTTCCAGGTTCAAACGAATACGCAAAAAGAAATTTATTAAAGGAAACTCCGGTATGCCCTGAGAAACCATACGCTTGTCGGTAGGAGGCACCAAGCCAAAAGTTTTCAGACAAGCTTAGCTTGGCCAGAACTTCAAACTGGCTATTTCCAACCGCAGCGTATTTATAGGTTGCATAAAATTCAAGCGGGGCATATACATCATCAAGTTTAGCGCGGGTTCGCACACCTCTTCTTCTTCGGTTAACAATTTTAGAATCCAGTTTCTTTTTGTAATAAAAGGTCGCCATCGCATTATCAATGGGGGAGAAGTTAATTTCTGAAAAATGACCAACCCCATTATAGCCAGGACCAAAAAGTTGAGGAAGGGTCACACCAAAATTGAGACCGGTCTCCGATCGGAAGAGCATACCAAAACTAGCAGCAGGCTGAACGTTGTTGGCAAGGTAGTTGGCAATAGCCGGGTCGTTGGGGTCGGTAACTTTTGTAAGATCGATACTGGAAGAGATAACACCACCGGATAACCCAAAGAAAAGTGTAGATTTCTCACTGAGAGGAACTCCATAGGCATAGCTAAGACTGATATCAGTAGTTCTTAATATCCCGCGTTTGTAAGAAGACAACTTTCCACCAATACCCGCACGACTACCATCCAATAAGGTTGTAAAAAATAGTGTCGACAAAGATGGGGCGCCTTCAATGCCAGTCCATTGTTGGCGTTGATTGGCATACACAGATGTATATTCGGTGGCAGCTTCCGCTGGATTGTATAAATAAGGAGTAATGTAGAAACTGTTATAGACAGGAAAATTTTGTGCCTGCAAGGATTGCCAGCAGCATAAAGCAAGGAATATGTATAAGATACGTACGTATTTATGCATTTGCATTATTAATATAGACTAAAGCGTTAAGGTCACTTCAAAAAAAGGCTATTGCCGTTATACGCTCAAAAAAATTGTCTTTCCGTTGCCTATGCTTACAAATTCATTTAATGGATTTCAAGTGTTTAAAACTACCATTGGCAGAAACCTCACGAATATACAGCGTTTTTGTTTATTTCTAAAGTTACCCTTCCCGTATCTTTACGAATACATATTTTGCTAAATTACCGATTTATTTAAAAGCAGCATTTTGTGAAACTTAAACTAGCCTTTCTTCTCGTTGTTATATCTTCTTTCTCGTTGAATGCCCAGGTGTTGGTGGGGCCCGTAATTGGTGGACAAACTACTTGGGTAGTGTATGATAATAAGGACTTAAGCGACAAAGTGACTCCATCTTTTGGGTTTCATGTTGGCGGCAACCTTTCTTTTCGTGTTCAAAAGAGATTCTTTCTGCATACCTCCATTATATATTCACAAAAATCAAGAACGATAACTCGGGACAATGATCCCAATCTCAATGATCATTTACGAAACAATTTTCTTGAGCTGCCGATCATGTACACGGTAGAGTTCAAAGGAAATGTTGGTAAAGGCAACAAAGAATTTAAATGGTACCTGGGCGCTGGCCCGAACATTAGTTACTGGATGGGGGGAAGAGGAAAAATAAGTAGTAGTGAGTTGATCGAAGCAAACATTGAACAACTGAAGTATAAAATGGTTTTCAATACACCATACGAGGAGCAACAGGACAACGAGATGAATGTCAATGAGCCAAACCGTATGCAATTGGGATTAAACCTTTCAGCGGGAATTGTTTTTGAACCACTACCCGATCAAAAATATATGCTGACAGCACGCTATGAGTTAGGCCATAGTTTCTATGGTGATGATAATATTGGTACTTTAAAACAGACGATTGAATATTCGGGGGAAATGCGTGTGAGGAACCACGGCATTTGGGTTTCATTGGCGTACCTCATTGATTTGAAAACCGACCAACGAAAACGCGGGAAGAGTACAATCAACCTAAAGAAGAATAAATAATCTGGTCCGATTCAGACAGACTATCAACTTTTATTTCGATTGTATAAGTGAAACAGTATTCCATCCTTTAAGCCCACATCAGGAACGAGTATCCTTTTTGAATTCGCCCATTCCATCACTTTCATGTAGATACCACTGGCAGGGATAATCACATCCGCGCGATCGGGGTTCATTTGTAATTTATAGATTCGATCCTCTATAGAATGGTTTTCCACCATATCACGGATTTGACCCACCATTTTTAACGACATGGTTTTGCCGGGTTTGTGATGCGCTAAATCAAAAATTTTGCTGATGTTTCCACCGGTACCCACACTGATCACATTTCCATATTGACGTTTTACATTTTCTTTGATCCATTGCTCCATGCCTTCCCACATAATGGGTTTGTCGCCATGTTCCAAAATACGTACAGAACCCACCTTGAAAGATTTTGTTTTAATCTTTTCTCCCTGGTAATATAAGTTGAGTTCTGTGCTACCACCACCAACATCGATATGCAAGTATGTTTTTTTTCCAAGATAGGAGGTGATGGCTGTGTTTATAAAGTACGCCTCCTGATCACCGTCAATGATATTGATTTCTATTCCTAACTCATCTTTTACTTGCCGCGCTAATTCAAAACCATTTTCTGATTCGCGCATGGCAGAGGTAGCGCAAAACATATAATCCGTTACCTCATACAATTCAAGTAATAGCTTATAGGTCATCATCAGTTTCTTAAACTTGGCAATGCTGCCATCACTGATTCGGCCGTGGGTAAAAACATCGTGGCCGAGGCGAAGTGGGAATCGTACATACTCCAACTTCTTAAAGATGACTTTATCAGACCGGGTTAAAACAGTGGAAACCTGAAAACGAATGGCGTTGGATCCGATATCAATTGCGGCAAGTTTCATTTTGCCACTTCTTTAATCCACAGAGAATAACAGGAATGGTAACAGCCAGGAAGGGGATGCACTATTGATTGATTCATTGTGTCAAAAATAAAGATTTTAGCTAGAAGGAGATCCTCCTTTTTGCAGTTTATGAAAAGATAATATGGGTGATGTTTTTTAATTTCTCTTCTTATTGCTTTTCTTTGTGGCGCTTATCCAGAAAGACGGAGGGAATGGGCCCTTTGATGTCTTAGCATCCTATCAATTCAATTGATGTTGTGCTAAATCCCATCCGCCAGCTGGCGGAGAAGATAGGCAACCCCCGACCGGGCTCTCTGGAAAAGCGAAGACTTTAGTGTAAGAGAGCATGAAAATTCAAGATTTATTAAAGGAAAGGATCCTCGTATTGGATGGTGCCATGGGTACCATGATACAACGCCATACCCTTTCGGAAGAAGATTTTAGGGGAGAGCGTTTCGCCAATCACCCGAGCCCGCTCAAGGGCAACAATGATTTGTTGTCCATTACCCGTCCGGATATCATTAAAGATGTGCATGCTCAATATTTTGCAGCCGGTGCTGATATTGCTGAAACAAATACCTTTAGCGGCACCACCATCGCCCAAGCAGATTACCACCTTGAACATATTGTTTATGACCTGAACTATCAATCCGCAAAAATAGCGCGGGAGGTTGCGGATGAATTCACAAAACGAGAGCCGAACAAACCTCGATTTGTTGCAGGCGCTATGGGACCAACCAACAGAACGGCATCGCTCTCACCCGATGTAAATAATCCCGGCTATAGAGCGGTAACATTCGATCAATTAGCAGCGGCATTTAAAGAACAAGCCAAAGCACTGATGGATGGTGGTGTTGACTTTCTTTTGTTGGAAACCATCATCGATACACTCAATGCGAAAGCGGCTTTATTTGCTTTACAAGATTTGTTTGAAGAAACCGGAAAGTCTTTGCCGATTATGGTTTCCGGCACGATCACCGATGCAAGCGGAAGAACATTGTCGGGCCAAACAACTGAAGCATTTCTGGTTTCTATTTCGCACGTTCCATTGTTAAGTGTTGGATTGAATTGTGCCTTAGGTGCTTCCTTGCTACGTCCGTATTTAAAAATATTAAGTGAGAATGCTACCTGCTTCGTGAGTGCTTATCCAAATGCAGGGCTTCCAAATGAATTTGGCCAGTATGATGAGTCCCCCAACTTTATGGGTGAACAAATCGAAGAATTTTTAAAAGAAGGATTGGTGAATATTATTGGTGGATGTTGTGGCACAACACCCGATCACATTCGCGTAATCGCGGAGCTTGCAAAAAAATATGAGCCCAGGAAAATAGGAGAAGAGATCAATGCATAAACCATTACAACTTAGTGGGCTGGAGGCAGTAACCATTACGGCCAATTCGAATTTTGTAAACATTGGGGAACGTACCAATGTTACCGGTTCAGCACGTTTTTTAAAACTTATCAAAGAGGACAATTTCGATGAGGCACTTAGTGTAGCGCTTGATCAGGTTCGCGGAGGTGCACAGATCATCGATGTCAACATGGATGAGGGAATGTTGGATTCCGCGGAAGCGATGGTGAGATTCCTTAACCTGATGGCTTCCGAACCTGAGATATCTGTTGTTCCGGTGATGATCGATTCATCTAAGTGGGAAGTGATAGAAGCAGGATTGAAATGCTTACAAGGAAAGGGCATTGTCAATTCCATCAGCATGAAAGGTGGTGAGGAAGAGTTTATCAGGCAAGCAAACCTGGTAAAACGCTATGGGGCTGCTGTTGTAGTAATGGCGTTTGATGAAGATGGTCAGGCCGATACATACGAAAGAAGGATTACCATTTGTAAACGTGCGTATGACATTTTAACGCAGGTTGTAAATTTTCCTCCGCAAGATATAATTTTCGATCCGAATATATTTCCGGTGGCCACCGGTATTGAGGAACACAGAAATTATGCGCTCGATTTTTTCAAAGCTGCAAAATGGATTCGCGAAAACCTTCCGCATGTACATGTGAGTGGAGGTGTTAGCAACGTTTCCTTCAGCTTTCGTGGTAATCAAAAAGTACGTGAAGCGATGCATGCCTCGTTTCTTTATCATGCTATTCAACATGGTATGGATATGGGAATCGTAAATCCAACCATGTTGGAGGTCTACGATGAAATTGATAAAGAATTGTTAGAACGCGTTGAAGACGTGTTGTTAAATAGAAGAGAGGATGCCACCGAGCGTCTGTTGGATTTTGCGGAGAATGTAAAGGGTTCTGTCAAGAAAAAAGTCGCAGATGATACATGGCGAAAAGGAACAGTTGAAGAACGAATTACACATGCACTTGTAAAAGGTATTATTGATTTTGTTGATCAGGACACGGAAGAGGCAAGACAGAAATATGATAAACCGCTTGATGTGATTGAAGGTCCGTTGATGGCTGGAATGAATGTCGTTGGCGATTTATTTGGATCCGGAAAAATGTTCTTACCACAAGTAGTAAAGAGCGCGCGGGTTATGAAATTAGCCGTTTCGTACTTAACTCCCTATTTGGAAGAAGAGAAAAAGAAAAGCGGGTATATAGATAAGCCGAATGCAAAAATATTGATGGCCACTGTAAAAGGTGATGTACATGATATTGGAAAAAATATTGTTGGGGTGGTACTCGCGTGCAACAACTATCAGGTTGTTGACTTAGGCGTGATGGTACCGGCAGAAAAAATTATTGAGACCGCCATTCGTGAAAAAGTAAACATGATTGGCTTGAGTGGTTTAATAACACCTTCTCTAGATGAAATGGTTACCGTAGCAAAAGAAATGCAACGCCAGAATTTAACGCTTCCTCTTTTAATAGGAGGGGCAACCACTTCCCGCATTCATACGGCAGTAAAAATTGACCCTGTGTACAGCGGTCCGGTTGTGTATGTGTTGGATGCTTCGCGCAGTGTTCCGATTGCCAGCGAGTTTGTAAATGAAGAGACAGCCGGCAGGATCAAAGAGCGTTTTAAAAATGAATACACGTTGTTGCGAAAAGACTATGAAAGCAGAAAGCAGGATAAAAATTATATAACGCTTGCAGAAGCGCGTAAAAATAAAGTCGATATTAATTGGAAAGAGACGAAACCAAAGAAGCCTTCTTTTATTGGCAATAAAACATTTTTCAATTACCCATTGGCGGAGATTATTAAATACATCGACTGGACTCCTTTCTTTCAAACCTGGATGTTGGCAGGACGCTATCCCGGAATTCTTGAGGATGAAATTGTTGGTGTGGAAGCAAAGAAATTATTTGATGATGCACAAAGCATGCTCAATCAAATTGTGAAAGATGGAAGTTTACAAGCAAATGGTGTGGTCGGGTTTTATCCCGCCAAGCGGACGACTACAGACGATGTAAAGATTTATAAAAATGAATCAGATGAATTGCCGTTGAATACATTTCATTTCTTGCGCCAGCAAAATAAAAAAGCAGCGGGACTTCCTAATTTTACATTGTCAGATTTTATAGCTCCAGAAGAAGAGGGTATTGAAGATTATATAGGATTCTTCGCAGTAACAGGTGGTGTTGGTTTAGAAAAACTGGTGGAGAAATTTAAAGCCAACCATGATGATTACAATGAGATCATGGTGAAAGCATTGGCGGATAGATTAGCGGAAGCCTTTGCAGAATGTTTGCATGCGCAAGTGCGAACGGAACTTTGGGGATATGCTGTGGACGAAAACCTCGACAACGAATCACTCATTAAAGAAAAATACCAAGGTATTCGTCCTGCACCGGGGTATCCTGCCTGTCCGGATCATACAGAGAAGAGAACGCTATTTGAATTATTGGAAGCAGATAAAGTTGGAATTACCTTAACGGAATCCTGCGCCATGTATCCTGCATCTTCGGTAAGTGGCTATTATTTTTCTCACCCGCAATCCAACTATTTTGGATTGGGAAAAATTGAAAAGGATCAGGTGAAAGAGTATGCAGATCGCAAAGGCATGAAGCTTGCGGATGCGGAGCGGTGGCTAGCACCGAACTTAAGTTATGATAATTAATTTTATAGAAGCAACACATGAAAGTTATTGATCATTTAAAAAAAGCAAACGGTAAAACCCTTTTTACCATCGAAATTTTACCGCCATTAAAAGGGCAGAACATCCGTACCCTGTTTGATAACCTTGATCCGCTAATGGAATTCAAACCTGCGTTTGTGGATGTGACCTATCACCGTGAAGAGTATGTTTATAAAACACGCGAGAATGGATTGCTGGAAAAGCGATCAACACGCAAACGTCCAGGAACAGTAGGGATTTGTGCGGCCATTCAAAATCATTATAAAGTTGATACGGTACCGCATATTATCTGCGGAGGTTTTACTAAAGAAGAAACTGAAAATGCGTTGATTGATTTAAGCTTTCTGGGCATCGACAATGTATTGGCCTTGCAAGGTGATGGTATTAAAAACGAAGGAAGATTTGCACCAGAGCCTGATGGGAATCGTTTTGCATCTGAATTGATCCAGCAAATCGTTAACATGAATCACGGTAAATTTATTGATGAGGATTTACAGAATGCAACGCCTACAAATTTTGCAATAGGAGTCGCAGGGTATCCCGAAAAGCATTTTGCTGCCCCAAATTTAAAATATGATTTGAAATACTTAAAACATAAAGTTGAATTGGGGGCTGAATATATTGTGACGCAAATGTTTTTTGATAATAAAAAGTATTTTGATTTTGTTGCGGAATGCCGCGCCAATGATATTCATGTGCCGATAATTCCCGGAATTAAACCGATTACCACAAAAGCGCAGACCAGTATTTTGCCCACTATTTTTCATATCGATCTACCGGAAGAATTGTCGGATGCTGTGGAAAAATGCAAAGACACTGCTGCTGTAAAGGAGGTGGGCATTGAATGGACTACGCAACAATCAAAAGAGCTTATCAAATTTGGTGCGCCTTCTATTCACTTTTATTCGATGGGAAAATCAGATCCAATTTATCGGATTGCAAAGGATTTGTTTTAGTTCCGAAAAAAAACCCACTCCGTCATTCCGGAAATCTGAGGAACGAAGATTATCCGGAATCTCATTACAGCAAGGTTAGATTCCGGATATTTTCGTAGCTACCGCTCACGAAAATTTCGGAATGACGTTAAGGATATTTTCTCAGCTACCGCTTACGAAAATTCTGGAATTAACCCAACACTGGCGCAAGCATCCGCTTGTGGCCCTACTTGTAACGTTGGAATACTTACCTATATACACTCGCAGTTTTCACGTAAAGCAAAACAAACATTCATACCACTTGGCTTTAGCCAAAACAAATAGCATGATCCGTAAAAGGAGTAACGTTGGGTGCATTTCTTTTCACGATAATTTTTTTCGCGTAAAGCAAACAGAGGAGACGCCAAGGTTTTGCGTAAAATAAATCAAGCAGAGGCTTACAATACAAGACACAAGCGGATGCTTACGCAGTGTCCGTTTACTCGGAAACGGAATGATTCATCACTACTCTAATTTTCGGATAACTGAACTTTCCCTCAAGAACGATGTAGACATCTTTTGATGAGAATCCTTCTTGTTCCATTTTCTTTAAGGCATCGCTGATGGAAGCAAAATCATCTTTGGTCATAAATTTGAAAAGCTCCATTTTTCCCGACTCCACTGCTTTTGCTAAATGCCCTTCAATCGTACCCGGTACCAGTCCGCGTTCTTTTGCGATTGCTTCCATATCCATTCCCGATTGAAACATTTCCAGTGTGATATCAAACGTGCTTGGGCCATCTTTTTTTCTGCCAGATTTCTTTTTAGTAGGCGGTGCATCGGGTATTTCTTTTTTTATTGCTGTTAAGATGGCGTACCTTTCTTCCGTTCTTTTTTTCTCTAGTGACGAAAAATCAAATTCACTTCCGTTGTTGATGATAGTGGATATCAACACCGTTGATTTATCAACCTGTTCTAATTTTTTAGCAAATAGTTGATCTAAGTCGGAGAGATTGTTTAGATACGTTTTAACACGTTTGTGTTGTTTCATCTCTTGGATGTGTAGCAATAATACTTTGATGTTGTTTAACAAGATTGATCGATAATAAGCGCTTCCTTTTTCGATTCGCTCAAACAACTGTTCATTGTCTACAGATTCGATTAGTCCAAAAAGTTGGTTTCTGTATTTTCTAGCGATTGCCTTTTCGTTATCCAGTGTTGTTGCAAGCTGTTGCATAACGGACTGCATCGTGGTCTCATCGAACCCTGCCGAATTTTTATTTTTTCCCGATAG
>JBGTGG010000297.1:0-9868 GCA_041746855.1 Cyclobacteriaceae bacterium
GATAGGTTTGGATAGAGGAATACAGCGAACTTAAGGAAGGCCCAAGCCCATTGAGTTCATCGTTCAGGTGATTGGCCAGCGCCACATAATTGTTGAGGGCTTTTGCTTGTTGGTCTGTAATAGTTTGGCTGGATGCAAAACCCGTAAAACATACCAAAAATGCAAGTACTGTTATTTTCATTCAATGAAGATAAAAACTTGGCACCAGTTTGCCACAGATAAATTCAAGTAAGTCAATAGAAAACTATTATTTTGGTTGGACTCTACTATTTTTGCCATCACTATATTTTAATGAAGCGAAGAATGGGAAAGTCGAAAATTTTGGTCACCGGTGGACTTGGGTTTATTGGGTCACACACAACAGTTGAATTGATCCGTGCCGGTTACGAGGTGGTGATTGTTGATGACCTATCCAATGCAAGTGAAAAAGTATTGGACAATATTGAAAAGATTGCTTCGATACGACCAGAATTCCATGCTTTTGACCTATGTGAAGAATCCAGGGTTTTCGATTTGTTTGCTCGCCATCCGGACATGGATATGGTTATCCATTTTGCGGCAAGCAAAGCAGTGGGGGAATCAGTTGAAAATCCATTGTTGTATTATCACAATAACTTATACTCACTAATAAACGTGATGCGCGCGTTAAAAGGAAAGCAACATAAGATTGTGTTCTCCTCTTCCTGCACTGTCTATGGGCAACCTGAAATCCTTCCTGTTACTGAGGGCACGCCTTTTCAACCTGCCGAATCACCGTATGGGAATACAAAGCAAATATGCGAAGAGATATTGCGCGACACATGTAAAGCATACCCTGACCAACAAGTAATTTCGTTGCGTTACTTTAATCCGGTAGGGGCGGATGCTTCTGCATTGATTGGCGAATTGCCCATTGGTACGCCTGCTAATTTGGTTCCTTTCATTACTCAAACGGCAGTGGGAATAAGAAAAGAACTTTCTGTTTTTGGCAATGATTACAATACCCCTGATGGTACAGCCATTCGAGATTTTATTCACGTTACCGATTTGGCTAAGGCGCATGTGCTGGCACTCGACAGGATGTTGAAAGGGAAGCAAAAATCAAATTTTGAATTCTATAACCTTGGAACTGGAAAGGGATATTCTGTACTGGAAGCCATTACCTCGTTCGAACGCGTGACGGGTGTAAAGGTGAACTACAAAATTGTGGGAAGGAGAAGCGGTGATATAGAGAAGATTTATGCCGATACGGGGATGGCAGACGTTGAGTTGGGTTGGAAACCTGAATTAGGGTTGGATGATATGATGCGGTCGGCATGGAGATGGCAACAATACATTCAGCAACATCCTGAATTAACCGCCACCTAGTTGCGGTATTTTTGAGTGAACACTTACTGCCTGGTTTAATTCTTGTTGCGGTATTGGGATTCACAATTCAATAATTTGTAAATTGACAAATGGTTCTATTTATACTTTTAATCTTCGTCTATAATCAAGAAGTCGTTCCTTACAAAGCTTCTGAAGAATTCGAAATTAAACTTGATTATCAATTCAAAACCCGGCCAGCCTCCAGTGCGTATGAATTTAAATTTGATGAATCATCACAAGAACATTCCCGTAGGGTTAACAATAGTCCACTTCCGTATTTGACTTTAAACATTGAAATTTTAAAGGCCAACGAGAATGAAGAGCGTATCCATGGCTTTAAGGGTCAAACGCAATTTATGACCAAACGCGGAATAAAAACCGGATCAATGGTTTCCATTGAAATGGGATTTACCGATGATATGAAAGATCGGGTGACACCCCACGAATACGCTTTGGTTTTAATGGACAAAAGCAAGCAGGAGGTTTCTAAAATCGTAATCTTTATTGAAGAGGATGGCTCTTTCTATGTAAATGGCGAAAAGCGAGGAAAATTCTAAAACGTATGCTGCCACTTATCCAGCCATATTACAGATTGTATAAGGTTCTGCTTTTTGGCGAATCGGAATGCTAAATTTACCAAAATTAGGATTGAACATATGAGGTATACAGTAGTGTGTTTATTGGTTTTTGTTTCGATTTTATCATCGGGTCAGATCAATCAACAACCCAATGCAGCTGAAATCCAACTTCAGCTTAAAAAATTAAATTTTCTCGGTTCGGTATTGTATGTAGCAGCACATCCCGATGATGAGAATACACGGATCATAACTTATTTAGCAAACGGCCGGCTGGCGGAAACTGCTTATTTGTCTATGACCCGAGGTGATGGAGGACAAAACCTGATCGGTCCTGAGATGCGCGACCTGCTCGGACTTATTCGTACACAAGAATTATTGGCAGCACGAAGAATCGATGGCGGAACACAATTTTTTACACGCGCCAATGATTTTGGGTATTCCAAATCGGTTGAGGAAACAATGAAAATTTGGAACAAGGAGGAAGTACTTTCTGATGTTGTACGAGTTTTTAGAAAATTCAAGCCCGATGTTATCATCACCCGGTTTCCACCCGATGAACGTGCCGGTCATGGACACCACACTGCTTCAGCAGTGCTGGCAGAAAAGGCCTTTGATATTTCAGCAAAAGCAAATCAGTATCCTGATCAGGTAAAGGAATTTGGTGTTTGGCAACCCAAACGTATATATACCAATACAGGTCGTTGGTGGAATACAAGCATCGATGAAAACACTCCGGGTATTATAGTCGTGAATGTGGGTGGGTACAGCCCGCTGTTGGGTGAATCCTATTCAGAAATAGCTGCCCGTAGCAGAAGTCAACACAAGAGCCAAGGCTTCGGATCGCGGGGAACACGCGGAGATGAATTGGAGTTTTTAGAATTTGTAAAAGGTGAAGCTTCAACAAAAGATATTTTTGACGGTACCAATACCACCTGGAGTAGGGTAAAGGGTGGTGAAAAGGTTCGGGTGCTGGTAGACCATGCGATTTCGAATTTTGATCCTGAGAATCCTGTAGGAATTTTAGACGAGCTTTTCGGAATAAAGAAGGCGGTAGAATCACTTGAAGAAAGTGTTTGGAAAAATAGAAAGTTGAAAGAAGTTGATGCAGTTATCCAATCATGTTTGGGATTATACATTGCGGTACGTGCGGATAAGTATTGGGTTTCACCAGGTTCAACTATTAACTGCTCGGTGGAAATTGTCAACCGTTCAGCTGCTGATGTTATTCTTCAAAAAATTAATGCACCGGATATTAAATTGGATTCCACATTAAGTATACCACTACCAAACAATAAGCCGCTGGCCTTTAGTGTCAAGCGAAAGGTAAATGCAACGAAAAATTACTCTGACCCCTATTGGTTAAGCAAACCCCATGGTTTGGGGATGTTTACTGTTACTGATAAATCGAATATAGGAAAGCCAGAAACAGATGCTGCTTTAATGGCCACGTTTTATTTGAAAGTCCAGGGAAATGACATCAGCGTAAGTGTTCCTGTTAAATATTCATGGACCGACCGGGTGGAGGGTGAGCAAATCAGACCAGTGGAAATAACACCGTCAGTTTTTGTTAATCTTTCGGAGTCCGTTATCATTTTTAAAGACAATTCACCAAAGACTGTTCACGTAACAATAAAAGCTGCCGATCAAGATTTGAAAGGTGAAGTGAAAATTGAATTGCCAAAAGGATGGAAGTCGGAGCCCGTTGCCCATCAATTTGAAATACCCACGCGGGGCGAGGAGCGCCTAGTCACCTTCACTATTATTCCTGCTGGTGGAGAAATTACTTCCACCATGAAAGCGGTTGCGCAAATCAACGGTAAACAATACAACAAGAGCCTTCGTGAAATTAGCTATGATCATTTTCCTATCCAGACCTTACTGCCGGTGGCAGAAGCCAAGATTGTAAAGATGGATATTGCTCGGGGTGGAGAATTAATTGGGTATGTGCGCGGTGCAGGTGATGATATACCACTCGCATTAAAAACAATGGGGTATCAGGTGTGGGAAATGAAGGATGAGGAAGTAACCCTGGAGAATTTAAAAAGAGTAGATGCTGTCGTGTTGGGTGTTCGGGCGGTCAATACCAATGAACGGTTGGAGTTTTTAATGCCAGACCTTTTTACGTACGTGAAGCAAGGGGGCACGTTGGTCGTTCAATATAATACCAGTACGGCTATCGACAAGTTTACCCCTTATCCCTTAACGCTTTCGCGCGATCGCGTTACAGAAGAAGATGCCGAGGTACGGATTTTAAAACCTAATCATCCCGTTTTGAATTTTCCAAACAAAATTACCGCCAGTGATTTTGATGGTTGGATACAGGAGCGTGGTTTGTATTATCCCAACAAATGGGATAATCAATTTGAAGCCATCCTTTCTATGAATGATACTGGTGAAAAGCCCAGTGATGGAAGTTTGTTGATTGCGAAATATGGGGAAGGTAATTATGTGTATACCGGGTTGTCTTTTTTTCGCGAACTTCCGGAAGGTGTACCCGGAGCATATAAACTATTTTCCAATATTGTTTCGCTAAGCAAGAAAAGTAATCCCGATCCTGTTAAAGTAACAGGGCAATAATTTAAAAAATTATCATGGAAGAAGGCCACCCACCGGTATTTAAGAAATGGAGTCATTGGTATTGGCTTATCCTGATCGCGCTCGCGATTGAAATACTTTTGTTCTCCTGGCTAACCTTCGCTTTTTCATGAATAACATCGATTGGATTGTCCTCTTTGGTACCATTGTCGGTATTGTATTGTATGGAGTTTGGAAAACCACGGGCAGTAAAGACATAGAGGGTTATCTTAAAGGTGACAACACCATGAAGTGGTGGATGATTGGTGTTTCCATCATGGCCACACAAGCGAGTGCCGTTACTTTTCTTTCAACACCCGGTCAGGCATTTGAAGATGGAATGCGTTTTCTCCAGTTTTACTTCGGACTTCCGCTCGCGATGGTGATCATTTCGTATACGATGGTTCCTATTTATTATCGGTTAAAAGTTTTTACTGCTTACGAATATCTCGAAACACGCTTTGACTTAAAAACACGGGCGCTTGGGGCTACTTTGTTTTTGCTCTCGAGGGGAATGGCAGCTGGCATTACCTTATATGCTCCCGCAATAGTTCTCTCTACAATTTTAGGATGGTCTATTTCAGCCACCACCATTTTGATAGGAGTAGGGGTGATGATCTATAGTGTATCCGGGGGAACACGTGCCGTAAGTTTGACGCAGCGACAACAATTGACGGTTGTGATCAGTGGGATGTTATTGGCGGGTTTTCTCGCATTCAACATGCTGCCCGACAATATCTCTTTTACCGACTCTGTTCAGATTGCCGGTGAGCTTGGTAAAATGAATTTGGTGAATGTAGAGTTTGATATCAACGATCGCTATAATATTTGGACGGGCTTATTTGCCAGTACGTTTTTATTTCTTTCGTATTTCGGGACAGACCAATCTCAGGTTGCACGTTATTTAGGTGGGAAGTCGATAACGGAGAGTAGGATGGGGCTGATGTTTAACGGGTTGTTGAAAGTACCCATGCAGTTCATTATCCTTTTTATTGGTGTAATGGTTTTTGTATTTTATTTATTTATTCAACCTCCCGTTTTCCACAATCAGGTTTTGAAAGGCCGGGCCATGGAGACCGAGCAACGGGATAATCTGCAAGCCCTCGATGAAGAATTTGGCAAAGTTTACGAAAACAAAAGAACAGCAGTAGATGCCCTGGTATCGGGAATCCATTCCGAAGATGAAGCATTGATCGAGGCTTCCAGGAATGATGTTTTAAAATATCAGGCTGAAGAAAAAATAATACGAGACTCTGTACGGACTACCATTGCAGCAGCAATACCGGGCGCAAAAACGCAAGATGTTGATTTTGTATTTTTGAATTTTGTTTTATCCAATCTTCCACATGGGGTCATCGGATTATTATTAGCGGTGATGTTTTTGGCTGCGATGGGATCGATGGCAGGTGAATTAAATGCATTAACCTCTACCACAACCGTTGACATTTATAAAAGAAACATTAAAGCGGATGGGGATCCGTTGCATTACTTAAAAGCCTCCCGGTGGATTACTATCTTTTGGGCACTACTCGCCATGATCTTTGCATCGCTGGCCAGCTTTGCCGAGAACTTAATCCAGTTTGTGAACATTATCGGATCACTCTTTTACGGTACGATTCTGGGAATTTTCTTAACCGCTTTTTATATCAAACGGGTACAAGGTACAGCGGTATTCTGGGCGGCTATCCTCGCGGAAGCTTTTGTCTTGTATTGCTATGTCTTCACCGACATTGCGTATCTATTGTTCAATATAATCGGGAGTTTTATTGTGGTGATTGTTGGGTTGGTGATTCAGTTTTTTATTGATCGGAATAGTCAATAACTGAAAACTGGAGCCAAGTATTATCTACTAACCATTAAACAATTAGATCATAATTTCCTTACCCAAATATTCCGAAAGCTGGTAGGGTTGGAGTGGTCTTGTAAACGGAGGGGACCATCTTCATGTTTAACTACTTGCGGTGGGCCAATATATGGTGTGGTTCCTTTTATTATCGTTTGGTTTTGGATAAGTACTCCATTATGAAATACAGTGATGGTAGGATTTTTTTTGTACGTACCATCTTCATTAAACACCGGAGCCATATAAATCACATCATACGTTTGCCATTCGCCCGGACCTTTTGATGCATTGACAAGGGGCGGGGTTTGTTTATAAATAGAACCGGCTTGTCCATTGGAATACGTTCGGTTGTTATAAGAGTCCAACACCTGCAGCTCATAAATTCCTTGAAAAAATATGCCGCTATTTCCGCGGCCTTGCCCTTCACCTTTCACTACTGCGGGCGTGCGCCATTCAATGTGCAATTGGATGCTTCCAAAATTCTGTTTGGTCTGAATATCACCTTTCCCTGGAGCTACGGTCATAATACCATCCGCGACACTCCACTCAGCATTCTTACCCTTTAAATTTGTCCAGTGCGACAGGTCACTTCCATTAAACAAAACAATTGCATCACTGGGTGCTGTCGTAGTACTTCCTGGTTTTACAACAGTTGGTTCGGGCTCCCAAACTTCTGTTTCTTCTGGTTTCATATTCTGGGCGTTCAGGCTGATTGTTCCTATTAAAAGGAAACCAGCAAATATGATACTGTTTTTAGTTCGATTAAAAATCATCCGCTACTTCTTTAATTTTTTCATTTTTTACTTCCCGCATCATCTTATCAACGATGGAAGAGTAATATACGAGTTCAAGTGTTTTCTTGGAGTTGGCAATAAAGGTAAGCCCCACATTCACACCAGACCAGGTGTAGGTGGCGCTGCGCACATTATAAAATGCTGGACCATAAATTTGCTCCAGGCCTTTCATCAGCTTTGGATCTTTATCGGTTACTACCCGGATTTCATAAATGAGCCCCTCGTACGCCTTCAACTCTATTTTTTTTACAGCTACGCTTCCTACCGATGCATAATCGGGGTTGTCTACTTCATAGAGTTTCGCCATCACATTATGCTTCTCTTTGAATTCCTTTTTGAGTTTTGTCCCTTTTATGGAATCAACCGGATAGGCAAGGTAAATGTCTTTGAACCCATTTTTTTTGTCAAGTTCGGTTAGCTCCTGGCCAATTCCCGATTGAAGTGTAAAACCGAATACCAGTATGGTGATAATGAATCTTAATCGCATGTCAATTGATAAATTTTATTGGCACATCCACCCGCACCTCATCCCATAAAAATTCCAGGGTAGCGAGTTCATTTATTTGCCGGATGTTGATCGTGAATGCCTCGTAAGGAGTAGTGTTTACTTTTACAGGGACTTCAAAACGCATAACATCCAATGTCGGATTGTAATTATAGGATCCCCAAAGGCCTTTTTCACTGTTGATGATAATCGTCCACTTTTCCTTTTCGGGAATCGTAAAAATGGAATAGGTGCCGGCTTTTAGCAATTTGTTGTTCAGTTGAATATCTTTTGTCAATGTCATTTCTGTGGCCTCGTTGGCGCCTGTTCGCCATACTTCACCGTAGGGTACAAGTTTGCCAAAGATTTCCCTTCCGTTTTTATGGGGTTGGGAATATATTATTTTCAAATAGCAGTCTTTATATTTTACAGCGGAAATGGATAATGGACTCGGGCGTTGTTTGATTGCTTCCTGACCGTTTGCAAAAAACGAACCCAATAATAATATCAATACACTAGTAATTCTCCCCATTGATCTGCTAAATTCGAGGCTAATATAAGATAAGAAGTAGCCCTGTACAAAATCCTGAAGTAGATTGTGATCAGCGGAATACGTACATGGATTTTTAACAAGCAATGACTATGGCAAAGCCCGCTTTTGATGATATTTATATGGAACTCGCGGTGAACCTCGCGAAGCGCTCACACTGCATCAAACGCCATGTAGGTGCGGTGCTTGCGAAAGACACACGGATTATTTCGATTGGTTACAATGGACCTCCTTCAGGTACGCACAATTGTGATGAAGAATGGCCGCAGCATGGCTGCCCCCGCGATTCAAAAGGTGGTTGCTCGTTGGCGATCCATGCAGAGCAAAATGCAATTCTGTATGCCGTTAAAAATCAAACCTCGGTTGAAGGCGCAACTTTATATGTTACACTTTCGCCTTGTCTTGCTTGTTCGCGGATCATTTTCTCGATGGGAATAAAGCGGGTCATTTACTTAAACTCCTATGCTGAATATAAGGGAATTGGTTCGGATGAAGGTGTTGACTTTCTTCAAAAATTTGGTGTAGAAGCGCAAAAATATGCCGGCACGTTGACCAATGTTACCCACATGATTTGATGTCTAATTGCTAATTGATCAATTTCATCAATGAAGAACGGAATTAAAAAAGGGAAGCAACATGTGGTTACTTCCCTTTACAAAAAGTGTTTAGGCAAAACCTAAGTACTTTTCATTTGTAGCATTCAAAAGAGTCGCTTTAATCGAAATTTTTGGTGCTACTTTTTTTGCCATAGCGTTAAAAAAAAATTTTGTACTTCTAACGTAATGAAAAGTTAAAACAATTTTTTTATTACCAAAAATATTTTTACTTTTTTTTCGTGAGGTCAACTTTCTACAGGATAAGTTGCAAGGAAAAATTTCCTGTAAAAATCCTTACACAATGTTTACTTCAAGTTGAAGTTTAACTCCAAATTTTTCATGAACACTGTGTTGAACTTGCTTCGCCAGCGACAGTATTTCATCACCTTTTCCACCACCAAAGTTTACCAACACAAGTGGTTGGTGCTGATGAACGCCAACATTTCCTATCGCTTTTCCTTTCCAACCAGCGTGTTCGATCAACCATGCTGCCGGTACTTTTGTTTCTGAATCGTTTACCTTGAATCCAGGAATTGTTGGATAACCTTTTTGCAATGAATTGTAGGTTTTTGTTTCAATAACAGGGTTTTTAAAGAAACTTCCTGCGTTACCAATTTTAACAGGGTCAGGCAATTTGCTTCTTCTTATTTCAATAACAGCAGTACTTACATCGTGAATAGTAACGGTTTCTTTACCCTTTATATGTGGTGAATCACGTATGCCACCATACGATATGTTGATAGTGTGATTGATTTTTGAAAGTCTTAAAGTAACACTTGAGATAATGAACTTGTTTTTGAGTTCATGCTTAAAAATACTTTCCCGATATCCGAACTGACAGTCCTCGTTTGTGAATACTTTTTGCTCCCCGGAAGCGATTTCAACCGCAGAAACTTTTTTTATCACTTCTCTGATCTCCACACCATATGCACCAATATTTTGCATGGGAGCAGCCCCCATGGTTCCGGGGATGAGGGAAAGGTTTTCAATACCACCCCAATTTTTGTTGATAGCATACAGCACAAAGTCATGCCAACCCTCGCCTGCACCTACTTCCACTACTACCTCAGTTTCATTCTCTTCAACAATAGCGATTCCTTTT
>JBGTGG010000298.1:0-9469 GCA_041746855.1 Cyclobacteriaceae bacterium
CCGATCTACAAGTTCAATGAAAAGTATAGGTTCGTTTTCCTTATTGAAGAAAATCACATCAGGAACAATCAGAAGATTCTTTTCGCTAGCTTCCGCCTGTGAACCCCAGGCTATTTCGCCATCATCAGTCTCGTAAAAGTGCCGTTGAACTTCAACATGGTGGGCTGTAACGGTTTCCGATTCTTTCAATAAATAAGCCAGACCTGTCTCGCCCTTTGGCGGATATTTATAGACTGCTGGCACCTTGATTTGCTTTAACCGCACCAGTATTTCTTTGGCTAATTTGTGGCGATATGTCTCGTCAGAATAAGTACACTTCCCTTTTCTGAGTACGTCTTTTGGATCATGTCGAAAGTAAGAGGCACGCCCAAGAATTTTCGATTTAACGGCTTGCATTTCCCGATCACAGCCCATGCAGAAGTATCCCTTTCTACCGCTTCGTGCGTCAGAAATATGAATTGGTTCATGCTTCAAATCGAATGCGAAAACATTTTGTTGTTCGTCACGATCCTGAGATTTAATATGATCTACCATACTTGACTTTAAATTGGCTAATCAGATTTATGAAGAAAAAAGCGTTCTGAAATCCAGAACGCTTTGGCAAAATGCATAAACAGAAAATTTAATCAGCAAACGCTGCAATGGCAAGTACTCCCAGTAGTAGAATACCCCAACTCACCTGATCACTTTTCAACACGCCCTTTTGAACATAGTTGGCGAAGTGCTCGCAATTGAAATTGATCAAGTCGTAAGGTTGCCCCACCATCTTTAACGCCCTTTCAACGGCATGCCTACGCTCAACATTGTTACCGGCAAATTGATCAATACGCGTAACCTTCGGGTTCTCTTGGAAGAATTGATCTACAGTGATCACGCGCACATACAAACCAACAGCATTCTCAGCAATCAGGTGTACTCCGTAGTGGTTCTGTCCCAGATAGATCACGTGATGTTGAATTACTTGCATCCAGCTTTTCGGCACGACAATTTTATCACCCGGCTTAAGGTTATAGAAATTAACATATTTCATACCCTTAACCTTTTGGTGGAAAATCGTCATTGCCATGACTGTTGCGCTCTCGAATCTGTCCGTCCCTTCCATGAATGAAAAGTTCGGCCCCTTGGTTCTTGGCAATCTCGGTGGCTATTTTGATTGCTTCTTTTTGTGTAGGAACAACAGTTGTTGCCCGTTCACTTCCTCCCCGTTTAACAGCCCATTCGCCATCGTGCGGTACTACATGTTGACTTTTACCTTTTGACATTGTTTTAAGGTTAAAGTTATGCCTCGGACATTTTTTCGGATTACGAGACTATTTAGCCGGGCGTGTTATTGGGCTTTGCTATTTCCGTTCAAGTAAGATGGCTTTGTATTGACAAAAACAATCTTAGTTTTGCGGCAGTTTTACTACAAAACGGAATATCTCCTCAGCAAAACTGAGGCTACACAACCAATCGATATTCCTGTCAAATGCCGGAAGTTGACGCTTTCGGCATTTTTTATTTTCATCCCTTCCATCATTGTATGGCTTGCAGTTCAAATGCGTACTTCTGATAGCTGATCAATTCATGTCCGGGTTCATTCTCTATCCAAGCCTTTTCTTTGTGGCTGATGCCAACTATTTGCTTCGTATTACAATTGGCAAATTTATTAGCTACGTCCTCAAGCGTTTTTAGCTCTACTTTAGAAAAAGCTTCTTCCTCAAACTTCTTGATGGCTGAAATTGCCTCGCCATAGTTCCCATCATTAAATTCGATAAGATCAACATTAGCGAATTCATCATCCTTCAGTTTTACATAGAGCTTATCATACTCTGCCGGTACAGGGCCAAATGGAATCGCCCGGTACGCAATTCCACTAATGGAATAGCCGGAACGCCTGTAGTTCAGAAAATCACTATAGAACAGAAGCTTGTTCAATTTGGTCTTCCAAAGATCATTGACATGCTCAGAGAAATACGCAATGATCAGGGCGATGCGCTCCAATGAAGGTTTCCGATAGCCGGTATATTCTGTTGGTTTTGAGTGACTGAAAATTTGCTCCGTGAATAAATTCTCCCACACGTTGTCTCTGTTTTTTTCAATCAAGTCGTCAACACGCTCCGAGAATCTTTTATACTCCCGATCAGTTAACACAGCCTTGCTATCATCCAGGAATTTTTTGAATTCCTCCGGGTCTTTTGCAGCTTGAATCAACCGACCACTGGCAACCGTTGGGATATCACCAGCCTCATACTGACGGTAGCTGTTCACTCCAAACCCCAGTATTTCAGACATCTTTGTAGCCGACAATCCGTACTGCTCGCGAATCTCTTTTATCTCGTCAGGAAACGGAACACCGTATTTTTCACGGTACTGGTTGTACAATTGGTTTACATTAATCTGATCCAGTTCATCCGTGGTAAATTCTTCCCCTGTGTCAGCACACTTATAATAAAACTGAATCACACCGAAAACATCTTTCCTGAATTCAAGTTCCTTTTTTTCATACTGGAGAGTTGCCTCTCCGTCTGTGAATGGACTTTTCATAGTTATTTTTTATATGGGTAATCTATTGCCCTCTCGGCAAGATGAAACGATATGCAGATTACCGGCTTGTTCATCATTCCAATGGTGATCTTGATGTACACTTCCTTTTGTTTTAGTAATCTGCCAAATTCCCACAAATCGGGTCCGTTATCGACATCCTTTGTGGGCCCCCGGAAATAATCTTCGACTTTTAATTCTTTAAGAAATTCTTTTCTGCTCACTTTAGTTATTTCCAAATCAATTAGCGCCTGAAGGTTCTTATCCCTGTTCAGGAAAACCACATCGAAGACCTCCATCTTGGCCTTGAACGTGTTTAAAAACGCTTCTACTTCTAATTTGGTCGCCATCAAAAAAATGATTTAGCATGACCAAATTTAATAAAATAACGCATTATGCAACTAATTAGTTGAGTATTATTACTAATTTGCATAAAGTAAAACGTATTAGTTGATATAGTTGTATAATTTATGGCGCTTATAATCAGGCGCTTACATCGAATTTCAAGTGAACTACTTACGATATGAATAACTTCAATAAATTGTTCGAGACTCAACGCAAAATGACCAAGCTAATGGAATTGGCAACGGCCAGCAGCCGTTTTGCAGATCCAATATCAAAGATGGTTGCCAACGAGAATAAGCTGCGTAATCAGTTCAGGGGTTTTGAAATGCCTGATGCCCTGAAGGCAGTTTTTGAGCAGCAAAAGATGCTGAATCGTCTTACCGATGGATTTGCCAAGCATTTCACCGTGTTTGATCATCTCAAGAAACTAACAGACTCACTTAGAAGTAATCCGGAAATTGAATTTATTTCTGTTTCTGAGCTTGAAATATTAAGCGTTACATCTACATCCGAATTAGTAGATTCATTGGAGGAAGACGAGCCGGATGAATTTATCAGCAGGAAGGAAGAACTGCTTGACGAATTCTTAATTCCATACCTGGAGCGATTAGAACTTGACTATCTATGGCTCGGTGCTAATCACGCTCTGAATGCCACAGAAAATCCGGATCGCTTCAGACATACATTGGTATCGCTCCGTACGTTGCTTGAAGTACTTATTGAACGCGAACTGGCAAGCAACCTGGAACTTTCAACTTCTCCCTTATTTGTAAAGGAGTTTAAAAATTTCCATCTCGGAAACGAGGAACTGGACCGGGTGAGAATAAAAAGATCAAAACGAATAAAGTACTTCACTGCCAGAATTGAATTTGGTATTCTGGAAGAGTTCACCGAAAAGGATATAGACTTCGTTTGCCAGTGTTACGAACACCTATGTAGAATTCACAATGCAGATTTAGGTTTAACGGAACACCAAGTGCGCGTGTTGAAAATAAAAACGGGTGTTACGCTTTGGTTGCTAGCATATATAAACGAAATAGTGAAGAGTGGTAATCCATCAATTAGGGTACTGTGAATATGGATGTGAATATTTAATATGACTTCAAATGAATCACTTGGAGGACGCAAGAAAGACCGCACGCACGATTAACTTGAGCGACACTTTCTCATTTCTGAAAAGGATAAATGCAAAAAGATCCTTTCGAATCGTATCGAGTTTTCCGAACATCAATGGAATTAAATGTGAAATTGAAAAAGACGCACGTTGTTTCAAATTCCGAGGTGATCAACTTAATCTTGACGTCTCACCGGTAAAATATCAAGATGAGAACTATGGATTTGGGGACGCATTTGCGTTGGTGAATGATGCACACGAAAGGATAGAAATAAAGAAGGGAGTGGGTAAGGCATCCCTAAAACTGGCACAAGGTTTTGCATCCGAGGGAGAGCTCTGGGAAATCGAGTCAAACTTTACCGAAGACCAAATATGCCAGAGAGCAATCGTGCCGTTTGCGGGATTTCATAAAGCTCCTGTTGAATTTATCAAAAGCGGATCATTTAAAATAGGTGATTCCTTAAGAGTCGCTGGTTTTGTTTCGGTAAACATTTCCGCCCATTCTGTAGGCATATACGATTATGACTTTGAAAAGAATAGATACCTATTTATTGACTGCTACTCTGCAATCAATCAAGCAGAATTTCAGAATCTCATAGCCTCTATCACTTACTCATACGCACTTATTAGCGGTTGTCTACTTCGTGATGAAATATTCATACTTCAAAGCAAAACCTCAGCTTTTGAAGTTATCACGGGTTATCAATTTTCACGATTGGAAGAGTCTCGCCAAGGAGTATCGGCAATCGATCCAAAAATGGCAAAGGAGTTTTACAAGGCTCAGACTACTTCGTACATGCCGGTTGAAAATTTTCAAACTTTAATCCAGACATCTTTCGATGATGTACGGTTCCTTCGAGCTATTAAAATCATTACAGAAAGTTTTGGGTATCCGTCTGAAATAAGAACCGCGACCTACTCGGTTGCGCTGGAGACGCTCAAGAACATTATCCTGGAAAATAATCAGGACAGAATCAATCCGTTCAAGAATAAGACGGATGCAAAGAGAATTATAAAAGACCTTAAGTCCGTTATCAATTCCAACGATGACTCGTTATTCAACAACAAGAATGTGGTACTTACGAAGTTGGAACATCTTAACCAGGTGACAAACTCTGATGGATTTATATTGGCATTTAAGCTTCTTGGAATTGTGCTGAGTACGGAGGATGAAGAATGTATAGGGATGAGAAATGATTTCCTTCATGGAAGAATTCCCTTTCAGAATGAACGGGAGTACGATGACGAAGAATTGAACCGCACAGTATTTAAGTTTCACTATCTGGTAACTTCACTCATCTTTAAAATGATTGGTTATCGTGGATTCTTGGTGAATAATCTAAAAATGATTGATGTTCTTCGTTATAAAAGGCATGATCCTAACGTTCCTTTATTCAAAGAAATTTAGTTGGTCAGTAGATTCATTAACAAATGACGGAAAAAAGTAATCTTGGAATACTAGCATATGGTTCGCTCATTGACAATCCAGGTAATGAGCTAGCGCCATTGATCATTGATAGAATACCCTGCGAAACTCCATTTAAAGTCGAGTTTGCAAGAGTAAGCGCATCCAGGAATAATGCGCCTACTCTAATTCCGGTTGAGGAAGGTGGCAAGTTTATTAAAGCCCAAATTCTTGTGCTAAATGAGGTGGTGAAAATTGAAACCGCGAGATCAATGCTATGGAGACGGGAACGGCACATTACCGATTATTCCCAGAATTACTCCCGTCCTCAAAACTCTGGCGCGAACACAGTGCTAGTCGAAGAAATTCATGACTTCCGTGGTATCCAGCGCGTTCTCTATACTTCTATTGGAAAGAACATTGATCAACCCATTACACCAGAGTTATTGGCCGAGTATGCCATCGGTTCAATACGTGCTGATGCCGGAGCAAAAGGGCTTGATGGTATTCGATATCTCCTTGCAGCAAAGACAAATGGGATCATCACGGGATTGAGCGAAGAGTATGAGAATGAAATATTGTCAATAACAAAAGCCAAGTGCCTAAAAGAAGCTATTCAAACTTTGGACCTTCAAAGAAACACAAAAGGAAGTGCATCGGCAGAGTAGTTGCCCTCGCCAAGATATGTTTGCATTTTTCAATTTTTGGCATACTTTCGTAAAGCAATTTCCTGCCCCACCTGATCCAATCTGATCGCCAGCCCACAGAGAAGTTGCGTCAGTTATCATATTAAGACTGGATACTAACATCTTATATAATGAATGTTAGGTCCGTATGTTCACCCTAAACCACTAAAGCATGAAAAATGTAGTATTGCTCCTTGTCGTTTTGGCTTTTGGCTATTCGCAATCTTTCGCCCAAAAGAAGAACCCTAATGAAAGCGAAGTAGAACTTAACAAAGTTATTGAACGCATTAATTCCAGTTTAAAGCAAGCTCAAAATGAGCTGGAGGGAATTACACTCACCGAAGCTAGCGTAACACTACAAACTATTTCAGCGAAATCAGGCGGTGGCGGATTCAAGATATTTATAAAGGCCTCCAAAAAATGGTCTAAAGAATCCTCGAGTTCAGTAACTTATTCATTTGGTCAACCGGAAAAAACAGGTGAAAAGGCTCTCGTGAAAGACCAACTGGCAACGGTGATTAAAAATGCAGCAGAACAGTATAAAAAGAGCATCCCTATAGGGACTCTCGTTAAAAACAGTTTCGAAGTCGAAATTTCATTTGCTTTGAAAAAAGTGACAGAAGCAGGAATTGAGTTCGAATTATTCGGAGTTGAGCTTGAAGGTGGTGCAGATTTTGAAAAAACAGTATTTCATCAAATCGCGCTGAAGTTTGAGTAAGTCTACTCATATCAGTACGATTATATTCATTTCTGATCTTACACGCCATGTACACCAAACCTCCTACCAAAGTAGAACGAGCATTGAAGCTCGACTACTCAAAGCCTGACGAAATCTGGCTAACCAACCAGAATTCTCTAAGAAAGTTGGTCGGCATTTTGGGAGTGTTGTTACCTGTGCTGCTATGGACATTTCTATATTTTTTCTCAGGTCACAGTAGCGAATTGCCATCCATCAGTCATTATTATTATACCAGGGCCAATGGAGTGTTCATTATTACTGTAAGTCTATTGGCGATATTCTTATTGATATACAAGGGTGAAGAACCGCTTGATTTTTATCTTTCTTCAGCTGCTGGGCTATTTGCATTGTGCTTGTTGATATTTCCGACAAGTAATTTAAATGATACCTGTCCGCAATTGTGCACATCAGGTCAACGAACTTATGCGACCTCCTATGTAATGGCGAACTCAACCCGTGAGTTGTTCCATTACATATCTGCAGCGATCTTCCTGCTTTGCCTTGCGGTTATGTCGCTATTTGTTTTTACCATGTCAGATAAAACAAAAGACCAAAAAACGAAGCAGAAGAAATGGAGAAATCGGATTTACAGGTTTTGTGGAGTAACCATGATTCTGGCTTTACTCGTAATTTTTCCGGGGGTTAAAATTATTCCAGAAGATTTTTACGACAACAATAATCTCACATTCTGGATGGAGACAATAGCAGTTGAAAGCTTTGGAGTTTCTTGGTTGGTAAAGGCGGAGGTTGTTCTGAAAGATTTTGATTCACCTGATAATTAATCACGATATCACTGTATAGTTAGTAATTAAAAAAGAAGTTGTTATGATTGATTTTAAGAAAAAACTCGGGAGTACTTCAATGGAAAAGAAGACCGACCCGATTGAAATGTACAATTTACTTGACCGCGCAAGCGATAAAGGTCCGTTACGTCCCGTACAGGAGAAAATTCTTAAAGATTGGTATGGCAATTACAGAGTAGAAAAAGATGTCATACTTAAATTACATACCGGCCAAGGCAAGACATTGATCGGTTTACTGATACTTCAATCTAAACTAAATGAGGGAAAGGGGCCGGCATTATATCTCTGTCCCAACAACTACCTTATACAGCAAACTAAGGATCAGGCGAAACAATTTGGAATTAAGGCTTTGACAACCGAGGACGATTTACCCGCAAACTTTCTTGACGGGAAAAATATACTTATCACTTCAATTCAAAAGCTTTTCAACGGATTTACAAAGTTCAACTTAAACAATAAGTCCATAGAAATCGGTTCTCTGGTTATGGACGATGCCCATGCATGTATTGAGTCAATAAGAAGTAGTTTTATTGTCAAAATTAAAAGCACAGAAAACGCCTACAATGAAATTCTCCAACTCTTCAGTCAGGATTTAGAAAACCAAGGTGTTGGTACCTTTGCGGATATTAAGGAAAGAGAGTATGATTCATTTCTGTATGTTCCATATTGGTCATGGTACAACAAGCATGTAGAGGTTTCTACGATACTGTCGAACCATAGAACCGAGGATCACATCAAATTTCAGTGGCCCCTCCTGAAAGATATGATTAAGGATTGTCAGTGTATTATTTCCGGAGATAGCCTTGAAATCGCTCCATATTTAAACCCCATCGAAGCATTTGGAAGTTATTATAAGGCAAAACACAGGGTATTTATGTCAGCAACCGTTAACAATGATTCATTTTTTATCAAAAGTCTGGGTGTTGAGGCAGTCACTATCAAAAAGCCCTTGGTGCTAAAAAAAGAAAAGTGGTCTGGCGAGAAAATGATTCTTATTCCCGAGAAGATTGATGAATCTCTGGATCGTATTACCATTGTGAATCATTTCGCAAAACCGCAGAAGAAAAGAAAGTACGGTGTTGTGGCTCTTACTCCTGGTACTTGGAAATCTAATCTATGGAAACAGTGCGGTGCTGCTGTTGCAACTACAAAAACAATTGATAGTGAAATAGACAACTTGAAAAATGAAAAATGCGAGAATACACTCGTAATTACAAACCGATATGACGGTATTGATTTACCAGATGCAGCCTGTAGGCTCCTCATCATGGATTCAAAACCACACTCGGAAACTTTATCTGATAGATATCAAGAGAGCTGTCGAGCCGAAAGCGATATTGTGGCAATAAAAATCGCACAAAAGGTCGAGCAAGGTTTAGGCAGAGGCGTGAGAGGAGAAAAAGATTACTGCGCGATCATCCTAACTGATTCAGAACTCGTCAGAGCTATCCAACGTAAAGAGTCACGAAAATACTTCTCGAATCAGACCCGAACTCAAATTGAAATAGGCTTTAAAATTTCTGAATTTGCAGAAGATGAAATAAGCGCAGGTAAGAAACCCATACTGGCTGTAACTGATTTGCTGAATCAATGCTTATTTAGAGATGATGGCTGGAAAGCATTCTATACTGAAAGCATGAATGAAATGGATGAAAGTACTCCAGATAACAAAGGAATACTTGACATCCTCGCTGCTGAACGAGATGCTGAACAAAAATACAAAGAAGGTAACTTTACTAGCGCGGTATCGATTATGGAAAAACTTGCAAACTCTTCTCTGGTAAAGACAAATTCAGAAAGAGGATGGTACTTGCAAGAGGCGGCAAGATACATGTATGCCTATGATCCCGGCAA
>JBGTGG010000299.1:0-2422 GCA_041746855.1 Cyclobacteriaceae bacterium
CTACAATCATTTCCGACTCCTTATGGGAGTACACCCACGCGGTTCCGTAAGTGATGATGAGCCACTTTGTTTTTTTAAGGTGCTCATAGGTTGCTGAAATTGTGTTGTTGATGGTGGTGGTCAGCGTTGCTGCATCCAACGCTGAAAAGTCAGAGTGGAAATCATAGTGATAGAAGATATCCCGGTTTTGAAATACGCTTTCATCCGTGATAGGTTGATTTGAAATAGCGTAATCCAGCGCTTTATGGATGGAAATGGGATTGAACAATACCCCAAAAGGATTGGCCTGTGTAGCAAACTTGAATTTTTTGAACCGGCTGCCCATAGCATCGGCAAAACATGATCCTACCGTCAAAATCGGTTGATTTAGGGCGATTTTGCTCAAAGATGGGGTCGTTCCCAGCGAGGTTCTAAACTTGTTCATAATAATATGTTACCGCACACACTTGCTAAATTCGATGTTTTTTGACTAACTTGCTTAAGTTTCCAATTAACACCATTACAATGTCAAACGAACTTACAGCCTTTGAGAAAATTCCGGTCAAGATTTTTAAAAATTCTGATGCAGCTGCTGCTTTTGTTGCGGATGAAATCGCATCGTTAATTAAATCCCGACAGAAAGAAGGGAAGTATTGTGTGTTGGGACTGGCGACCGGTTCAACGCCCATCCGTTTGTACGATGAATTGGTTAGGCGGCATCAAGCAGGACTAAGTTTCCGGAATGTGTACACCTTTAATCTTGATGAATATTATCCCATTCATAAAGAATCGTTGCAGAGTTATGTGCGCTTTATGAATGAGCACTTGTTCGATCATTTAGATATCCCAAAGAAAAACATTCACATCCCCGATGGGCAATTGCCGAAAGATGAAATTGAGGAATACTGTAAAGCTTATGAAGATAAAATTGAAGCATTGGGAGGAATCGATATCCAGATTCTCGGTATAGGTAGAACGGGGCATATCGGTTTCAATGAACCCGGTTCTTCCGAAAAGTCTTCCACGCGATTGATTACCCTTGATCAGGTTACGCGACTCGATGCTGCCAGTGATTTCTTTGGGGAGGAAAACGTTCCGCGAAGGGCAATTACCATGGGTGTTGGTTCCATCTTACGTGCGAAGAAAGCGTTTATGATGGCGTGGGGTGAAGGCAAGGCTCCGGTTATTCAAAAAGCAGTGGAAGGCCCGGTTACAGATCAAATCCCTTCTTCGTTCTTGCAGAAGCATACAAACGCTGTTGTAATTGTTGATGAAGCAGCGTCCTCTGAATTGAAAAGAATAAAAACCCCGTGGTTGTTGGATGGTGTTGAGAAGTGGGATGACAAGCTCATCAAAAAGGCGGTGGTATGGTTATGTCAATATTTGGATAAACCGGTGTTGAAACTTACCAACAACGATTACATGGAACATGGCATGAGCGATATCCTTACGGAATATGAATCTGCCTATCAGGTGAACATAAAAATCTTCAATGAACTTCAGCATACCATTACGGGTTGGCCCGGAGGAAAACCAAAAGCCGATGATAAACACCGGCCGGAACGCGCCAAACCTTTTCCAAAACGAGCGATCATTTTTTCCCCCCATCCCGATGATGATGTCATCTCCATGGGAGGAACATTTATCCGCCTGGTCGATCAGGGGCATGAGGTTCATGTAGCGTATCAAACCTCCGGTAACATTGCAGTGTTTGATGATGATGCAATTCGTTTTGCGGATTTTATGAATGATTTTAATAATCAATACAAGTTGAACAAAGGGGATAGCAGCAAGTTGTATAAAAGAGTAGTGAAATCCATTCAAACCAAGAAGCCGGGCCAAATTGATAGTCCTGATGTGATGGCGATAAAAGGATTGATCAGAAGGGGAGAAGCCAAAGCCGGGTGTCGGTATGTAGGCATCCCGGATAGCCAGATTCATTTTTTGGATATGCCCTTCTATGAAACAGGTCTGGTAAAGAAGAAACCTTTATCGGAAGAAGATATTCAAATTATCGTTGATTTGTTGGAGGAGGTAAAGCCGCACCAGATTTTTGCTGCGGGTGACTTGTCTGATCCACATGGAACGCACCGGGTTTGTCTTGCTGCTATTTATGAAGCCATTAGTCGTTTGAAAAAGAAAGCGTGGATGAAAGACTGCTATGTTTGGCTATACCGCGGTGCATGGCAGGAGTGGGATATCGATCAAATTGAGATGGCCGTGCCGCTTAGCCCTGAGGAGCTGCTACGGAAGCGCAGGGCAGTCTTTAAGCACCAATCGCAAAAGGATAGTGCATTGTTCCCGGGTAATGACAAGCGTGAATTCTGGGTGCGTGCAGAGGATCGGAACCACGCCACGGCAAATGCTTACAACCAACTTGGTCTTGCTGAGTATGAAGCGATGGAAGCGTTTGTGCGGTATAAGTTCTAGTCCCGTACCCGTC
>JBGTGG010000300.1:0-4910 GCA_041746855.1 Cyclobacteriaceae bacterium
GCCCATATGGGCATTGTATTGGCCACATGTAAAACCTGCGCGGCAAGAATGGCTGCGCCACCGGAAGTTTCCATGGCTTCACCCACAGGTAGCATGGCACCCAATAAAATAATAACTGGCCAATCGATACTGGTGTATAAATCTTTTAACGGTAGTATGCCAAAAAGTATCATGGCACCGGCAGCGAGTGTAAAGGCAATGTACACGGGCAAAAAACCCAAGATCACCACCACAATGGAAGCAACAAAAATAGAAACCGCCAATGCAATTTTTTTTTGAAAGCCTATTCGTAATCCACGCTCAGCAAGCGGCAAGCACCCCATGGCACGAATGGATTCATCCATGGTTTGTGACCGGCCCTGGAGCATGAGTACATCGCCTGCCTGAAAGGTCACATGATCAAGCCGGTTGTAAATTCGTTTTTGTTTGCGCGATACAGCCAGCAAGTTTATGCTATAGCGATTGCGCATGCGAATTCCTGAAGTGGTTTGGCCTACGATGGAACTGGTGGCCATCACGACTGCTTCGGTGATTACAATATTGTCCGAATTTTTCGCGTCTTCTCGGAATTTCTTATCGCCTACCAGTTTTAGCCCGGTGTCATCAACAAAAGTTTTTAATTCATCTGTATCACTTTCGATAATGATGATGTCATTGTTCAATAATACTTCATCCACATTTGGGGCGTGTATGCGTTTGTTTTCACGAACAAGTCCAAGAATTTGAATGTGGGCTTTTGATTTTTTGTACAACTCGGCCAAACTAATGCCATGTAGTTTTGATTCATTCGCAACTTCCAATTCGGTAATGTAGTCGTCAATGCGAAACGATTCGGCTTTTGATTTTTGCGCAGTTCGTTTGGGCAACAAACGCCAGCCGATCAACGATAAAAACAATGTACCTACCAAAGTGAGACCGATGCCCACAGGTGCAAAATCAAACATTCGAAACGGTTCACCGGATGCTTCTGCACGCAACGATGCGATGATAATGTTGGGTGGGGTGCCGATCAACGTAATCATTCCACCAAAAAGAGACCCAAATGCTAACGGCATGAGCAACAGCGATGCAGGATTGCCGCTTTTGCGCGCCAGGTTAAGGGTCACGGGCAACAGGATGGCAATCGCACCCACGTTGTTCATAAATGCAGAAGCGATGGAAACCAACAAGGTGAGCGCCAGTAGTTGAAGCGTAAGGTTGTTACCAATGCGGCCAATCCATTTTCCCAACACATCGATCACACCTGAATTCTCAAGGGCTTTACCAATGATGAGCACGACCGCCACTGTAATAACAGCCGGATGGGCAAAACCAGAGAATGCTTTTTCGGGAGGGATGGCACCCACTACCACCAAAACCATTAACGCAAACAAGGACACCAGGTCGTACCTGAATTTTCCCCAGATAAACAATATCAATGCAAGCGCAAGGGTGATGAAGACGTAAATATGATCCATGTGATACAGTTGATGCTACGAATATAACCAAAGCTGAGGGTTTGGTTTTAGGAAGGCTTTCGCTGGTTATTTGTAGTTCTTTCGCGTCTACACTTTTATCCGTGCCATTTTCAGAAATCTGCTTAGCTAAATTTCTTGTTTAAATTCTAACTCTCAGTATCAACGATTTGAAGCAACTATAATCGGAATTCCAATTGCTGCGGCAACCGAGACTCGCTTAAGTATTAATTGTCGAACAAAAAGACCACTGCTTATTAATAATTTCTCAGTTTCATTTGTTAAGGAGTCTACCAATTTTACTACTCCTTTTCCCATTGAACTCATTGTCGCCTGTTGGTATTTGATGATGGTCTCTCCTTTCTGATTTTTCCAATTAACGTTACGTCCCCAAACGTTGGTTGAAAGCATAAATCTCTCTCCTGTTGCAAGCATTAAAGTTTGATTGCCAAAAAGTCTAAAGTCAATCTCTCCAATTTTTTTTCCGTCTTTAGTGATTACTACATTTCTATCCCAAAAACTTTTTTGAGAAAACTTTAACTTGGTTTCTTTGTCAATATAGACTGCGTTATAGTTCCACGAACTATAGAAAGTTAATTTTCCAATAATCTCGTTTCCTATTGAGAATATAAAATTTCTTGAATTCCAGTCGGTATGTTTCCAATTTAATGTCTTCATCTTTGTCAAATTTAACGTCATCAAGGGCACCCAGCCCAGTTGGCCACAAGTCTAATATACACATTGCTTTAGATTCTATATAGATGATATAGAAAAAAAATGCTCACGTACAGCAATGTAACACAACAATCAAATTTGGAGCATCTTGAACTTGGCGCCTTCGCGCCTCCGCGGTTGATGGGATCATTTAATCTTCACATTCCGGATAATCTTCGAAAAGATTCCGGGAACATAGCGCTTCAAATAAATCGCTAGCACTTCCTGGAACCCTCCGAAGTATGCTTCTTCTTTTTTCGATCGGATCACACCGGCAATTTTCTTTGCGAGCACTTCCGGCTTCATCCCTTTGATGTGTGTTTGATCTTTTGCTTTTTGTGGAGAGCCATCAGCGGTAAGCGCATGAATGCTCAAGTTGGTGTTGATCCAACCCGGACAAATCAAGGAGATGTGAATGCCAGGACACACGCTCCAAAGTTCGGCACGAAGCGAATCAAAGAACCCGTGTAATGCATGTTTGGCTGCAGCATATCCCGTGCGGTTGGGTGCGCCCAATTTTCCGTTTACACTCGTGATGGTTACAAAGTGCCCGGATTTTCTTTCAAGAAAGTGATCCAGCAAATGACGCGAGATCGCGATCGTTCCGAAAAAATCCACTTCCATTAATTTCCGATACACTTCCATGTTCGAATCTTTCGCAGCACTGCGCTGACTGATACCGCCATTGTTTACAAGCACATCGATGTGTCCGAAAAGTTGAACGGCAGCTTTGGTGGTGAGTTCGAGTGTTGAAGCTTCCGCAAGATCAAAGGGAAGAAGTTGGATATTTTCCTGTGCAGTTCCTTTGCACGCTGAGCGCACACGTTCGAGTTCTTCTTTTCTTCGTGCGGATAAAATTAGTTTGGTTCCTTGTGAAGCGAGCTCGTATGCTAATGCTTCTCCAATTCCTGAGGAGGCACCTGTAATCCAAATTACCTTGTCTTTCATTTCTTATTAGTTGAATTATTTTCTTTCATAGATGACGAAATCAAATTCATATTGATGCCGATCATCTGCTTCATGGGGGATGCGAGAAGTTTCAATCCAATCATTTTTTTCGAAGTCCGGAAAGAACGTGTCACCATCAATCGTTGCATCGATTTCTGTAAGGTACATGCGCTGTGTATTAGCCAATCCTTGTTTGTATATTTCAGCGCCACCTATAATGAATACTTCCGATTCACCATTATTATTGGCGATATCGAGCGCTCTTTCAATGGAATGTACAACAATGCATCCGGGTGCGTTAAAGTTTGCTTGCCGTGTAATCACAATATTGCTCCGGTTCGGCAAGGGTCTGAATTTGTCAGGGATGGATTCATAATTTTTTCTTCCCATAATCACATGATGTCCTTTTGTGGTTTCCATAAAGTATTTCATGTCGTCCGGAAGTTTCCAGGGCAGGTCGTTGTCTTTTCCGATTACCCGGTTGGAAGAAACTGCTGCGATGAGTGAGATGACCATTGTTACTGTTCGAGTTTGTTGCCGCGAAAGAAATCTTCAATCGCCATTCTTTTTTTTCCTTCCGGCTGAAGTTCTTCAATAGAAACCCAGCCATCTTTTGTTTTGATGTAAAGATACTTTTTACCATCGGTTATGAAATCACCGGGAGGGTTATCTTTATTCACCTCCGTGGAAATCGATACTTTAAATATTTTGAAATTCTTTCCCGCAAGGGTAGTCCATGCAGTCGGGTATGGATTTAAACCCCGCACAAAATTTACAATATCTGCTGAATGTTGATCCCAGTTTATTTCACAAGTTTCCTTGAAAATTTTAGGTGCGTGCTTTATTTCCTGGTTTTCATTTTGCGGAAGCGAAGGATAGTCGCCCTCCTGAATGGCCTTTACCGTTTTCAAAACAAGTTGAGCGCCTTTGTGCATCAACCTTTCATAGACTGTCCCAACCGTATCTACCGGATGAATGGTTTCTTTTTCCTGAAAGATTATGCTGCCGGTGTCGATTTCGTGTTTTAGAAAAAAAGTTGTAACCCCCGTTTCTTTTTCACCATTAATAATCGCCCAATTAATAGGAGCGGCACCACGATATTGTGGAAGCAATGATCCGTGTAAATTGAAAGTACCAATGGAGGGCATGTTCCAAACAACTTCCGGTAACATCCGAAAAGCTACAACGATTTGTAGATTGGCATTGTAGGTTTTCAATTCTTCAATAAACCCAGGGTCTTTTAAGTTGGTGGGTTGAAGGACAGGAACGTTATGTCTGACTGCAACTTCTTTAATGGGTGAGAATGCAAGTTTTTGGCCGCGGCCTTTTGGTTTATCCGGAGCGGTGATGACGGCCACCACATTGAATTTGTTTTCAATTAGTATTTCCAGACTGGGCACCGCAAATTCGGGAGTGCCCATAAAAATGATACGTAAGTCGGTCATTCCATTAATTAAAGCTCAAATATGGCAAATATTAAAAGTTTTTGAGCATCATGTGTTGATATATTGTAATATGATATATATTTGTTCTATGTATTCAAAAGAACTTCTAAAAGGCACCCTGTCGGCAATGGTTTTAAAACTACTTTCCGAAAAGGAACGCATGTACGGATATGAAATATCACAGCGTGTGAAAGAAATTTCGGACGGAAAAATTATGTTGAAGGATGGATCCTTATATCCGGCTTTGCAAAAAATGACCAATGATGGATTGCTTTCTTTTAAGGAAGAATCTGTTGGGGGCCGTACCCGGAAATATTATTACATCACCAAGAAAGGAAAAAAGGAAACC
>JBGTGG010000301.1:0-5063 GCA_041746855.1 Cyclobacteriaceae bacterium
CGTACCAGGTCGGGACCGTATTTGTCGAGCGCTTGAAATGGATTCACAACATTTCCTTTGCTCTTCGACATTTTGTTTCCGGAACTGTCGAGTACAAGTCCGTTGGAGATCACATTTTTGAAAGCAACACTATCAAACACCATGGTGCCGATCGCGTGCAAAGTAAAAAACCATCCACGCGTTTGGTCAACGCCTTCTGCGATAAAATCTGCCGGGAATGATTCGTTAAAAATTTCTTTGTTCTCGAATGGATAATGCCATTGCGCATACGGCATCGCACCTGAGTCAAACCACACGTCAATCAAATCTGCCTCACGATACATTGGCTTGCCATCCGGACTTGTCAGGATCACATCATCTACATACGGACGGTGTAAATCAAAATCTGCCGGAAGCGGATCTTTCATGTTACCAGAAGCCAACGACTTGTCCACTTCTTTATAAAGTTCTTCGAGTGAGCCGATACAAATTTCATGGGAATTATCCTGTGTTCGCCAAATCGGAAGCGGTGTTCCCCAATAGCGCGAGCGCGAAAGATTCCAATCAACAAGATTTTCTAACCAGTTTCCAAAACGTCCACTTCCGGTTGATTCCGGTTTCCAGTTAATGGTTTTGTTGAGTTCCACCATTCTGTCTTTTAGCGCAGTGGTTTTTATAAACCAGGAGTCCATCGGATAGTACAGCACCGGTTTGTCCGTACGCCAGCAATGCGGATAGCTGTGTTCGTATTTCTCTACTTTAAATGCTTTGTTTTCTTCTTTCAAGATGATGGAAATGATCACATCCGTTGATTTATAATCGGGATGGGTTTCATCTTCATCGGTATAATTTTTTACATAGAAATCATCTGGTCCAAGGGGCTTGTGTGTTTTGATGCCAAATTTCTTGACACCTTCCACAAGTCCTTCGCCCATTTGTGTAATGAACTTTCCTTTTTTATCAACCGCAGGAAGCTCAGTTCCATCTTCAGCAGGAATTGTAAGTGGAGGAATTCCATTTTGTTTGGCAACCCGAAAGTCATCCGCACCAAAAGTTGGGGAAGTATGAACTACTCCGGTACCATCTTCGGTGGTAACGAAATCCCCGGCAATTACCTGAAATGCTTTTTCAACATCGTAATATGGTTTTACGTACGGGATCAGTTGTTCGTAAAAAATACCAACAAGCTGACTTCCTTTAAACTCCTGAACGACTTCAAATGGAATTGCTTTATCACCAGCTTTATAATCGGCTAATTTGAGTTCTGCATTTTTTGATGATAAATAATTGCCCATCAAATCTTTTGCAAGCACTACGCTTACGGGTTTAAAAGTATACGGATTGAATGTGCTAACCTGTACGTAGGTGATTTTCTCTCCAATTGTAAGCGCTGTATTGGAAGGAAGCGTCCATGGAGTTGTCGTCCACGCGAGAATGAAAACTTCGTTGTCGGCAGCTTTGTCAAATAAGAATTTTGAAACCGCCCCATTGATCACTTTAAACTGCGCTACTACTGAAGTGTCTTTCACATCTTTGTAGCAGCCCGGTAAATTCAATTCATGTGAACTTAGTCCGGTGCCGGCTGCGGGTGAATACGGTTGGATCGAATATCCTTTGTATAAAAGTTTCTTGTCGTACAATTGACGCAGCAACCACCACAATGATTCAATGTACTCTTTTTCGTAAGTGATGTATGGATTGTCGAGGTCGACCCAATAGCCCATCTTCACCGTAAGATCATCCCACTGATCTTTGTATTTCATTACCGTTTCGCGGCACTTCTGATTGTACTCGGCAATGGTGATCTTTTTACCGATGTCATCTTTGGTGATACCCAGTTCTTTTTCGACTTGAAGTTCCACAGGAAGCCCATGTGTATCCCAACCACCTTTTCGTTTTACCTGATAGCCTTGCAATGTTTTGTAGCGGCAAAAAATATCTTTCACGGCACGCGCCATTACGTGGTGAATACCGGGCGTTCCGTTTGCTGATGGCGGGCCTTCATAAAACGTAAATGTTTCAGCCCCTTCGCGCTCACTAATCGATTTATCAAAAATCTTTTCGGTTTCCCAAAAGGTCAATATCTCCGTTGCCAATTTGGCAAAATCCAACTCTTTGTATTCTTTATAAAACTTCTCAGCCATTCTTATTCGTGATGTACTTCTTGTAAATAATTTTATTCTGCGGCAGGATGCCGGTTGCTAATCTTAATTCGACTTAAATCAATTTCTTCATCTTCTGCTTCGGTATAAAAGTTTGCATCAAATTCGTCAATAGGAAGAACAGCAGTTTTATACTTTCCATTATCGAAGGTTAACAACAACGATGGAAGCAAGGTGAGGTTCGTACACAAGGATATTAACAACGTGGTGGATGTTAATATCCCTAAGGAGATCGTTCCGCCAAAAGATGAAAAAGTAAAAATGATAAACCCGGCAAACAAAACTACCGAAGTGTAGGACATGCTTTTGCCAACTTCCATTATGGTGTTGCTGACCGCTAGCGGAACATAATAACTATGGGTGATCAATTCTTGTCTGTACTTGGCAAGAAAATGAATGGAGTAATCAACTGAAATACCAAACGCAATACTAAAGATCAGCACGGTGCTCGGCTTTAGCGGGATGTTGAAATACCCCATCAGCGCAGCAGTAATCATCATCGGTATTAAATTTGGAATCAGTGAAATAACGATCATTCGGAGGTTGGCAAATAAAAAACCCATCGTGACCGCAATCAAGGCAAAGGCCAGCATCAAGCTGGTTTGTAGATTTTGGATCAGGAATTTATTCCCCTTTACAAAAAGGGGTGATGATCCGGTAATGGTTGTTTTGATATCTGTGCCCGCGAATATGCTATCCATCTTTGGTTGGATGGTGAAATTCACCAAGGAATCCATTCGGTGTGAACCAACGTCTGCCATTTGCATAGACACCCGCATTTTCTGCATAGAAGAATCTACAAAATTATTGAAGAGACCGGAGTTATCGGTTTGGCCGCGCATGTAGCGAAGAATAAAATTCCTTTCACGACTATCAGGAAGCGCATAGCGGTCGGGATTATTATTATAAAATGCCTGCTTTGCTGCCTTCACAAAACTGACCAACGAAACAGGATTTGATATTTCTTTATTCGAGGCAAGAAAGCGCTCCAATTCATCGACCTTCTGCAGGTTTTTAACATCCAATACACCTCTACGCTTTCCGGTGTCCACAACAATTTCCAGAGGCATTACGCCACTAAAATTTTCTTCAAAGAAATAGAGGTCTTGTTTCACAACACTTTTTTCCGGAAGGTCATCCACCATATAGGAAAGGGAGTGCAATCTGGACATGCCGATGATTGCAAACAAAACGACCATAACGGTCACCGAATAAATCATGGGACGGTGACGGTGTACAAAAATGTCAAGTGTCTCTAATGACTTATCGAGAATTTTAATATCCAAATGACGAAGATGTCTTTTCGAAGGTGCTGCCATCCACGAGAATACACTTGGAATTAAAATCAAGCTTACCACGAAGGTGGCCATCACGTTTAAGCCCGCTACAATTCCAAATTCACGGAGGATGGTGATTTTTGCGGTGATCAAAACAAGAAACCCTATTGCAGTGGTTAAGTTGGTGAGGAAGGTTGCCATTCCTACTTTTCTGATCACGCGACTAATGGCAAGCATTTTATTCCCATGCAGGGCAAACTCCGAATGGTATTTATTCAAAAGGTAAATTGCATTGGGAATCCCAATCACCACGATGATAGGCGGAATCAAACCACTCAACAATGTGATTTGATAGCCTAACAAAACTATTGATCCCATCACCCACACCACAACAACTCCGATCACGATCATCGGGAATACAACCGCACGCCACGAGCGGAAGAAGATCAGCATAATGATGCCGGTCACTAAAACGGAAAGTCCTAAGAAACTTTTTAGTTCCGCACTTACTTGTCCCGCAACAACCGAACGCACAAAAGGTAGGCCCGCATAGTGCAATACTATGTTGGTGTCATCGGTGAATTTTTTTCCTGTAGCGACAATATTATTGGTCAGTTCAATACGCTTGGATGAGTTTATCACAACCTTATCAACCGCGATCAACATGCACGTGGCACCATTGAATTCATTTACAATCCTTCCGAGGTAGAATTTTTGCTTTCTGGCTTCGATCAATAGGCTGTCGAGTTGCTCCTGGCTGGTTACTTTGGTGGGGAATACGGGGCGAAGATTGAATTTGGTTTCGGCTGTATCTTTTTCAATTTGTTGGATGAGTGGTAAGGAAATGACTTCCGTTACTCCCGGGATTTTCTTGATCTCGAGACAAAGCTCACGGAATTTTTCAAAATTTCCGTATTGATAGATCGCGCTATCTTTTAACCCAACCGCAATCATGTTTCCGTCCTCCCCAAATTGACCTTTAAACTCCATGAATTCAATCATGGACGGGTCATTGGCGGGAACGGTCTTATTGAGCTCGTAGCTCATTTCTACCTTCACCGCGAAATAGCCCATAAAAATGGTGATGAGTCCGATCAGGACCACCAACGGCATCCGGTATTTAATGATAAAATGGGCCAGCTTTGTCCACATGGTTTCTTAAATCTTTAAGCAACTGAGCATCAGGGCTTCAAATACACTCAGCGCTCAATTTTTGCAACGCCAAAGCTAAGTATTTTTGCTGGGTTTTAGTGGGGAAAGTTTAGGAGCGGAGGGGAATTTTACCCTCTGTAATTCCTTTCAATATAATGGTCAATTTATCCTCTAAGAATTGGAGCAAATTGGTCCCCTTACCAATTAACGGTTTTGACTCCTTCAATGTGATCAAAATGATTATCCCGTGTAACCAATGTAAGGTTTTGATCGATTGCAATTGCTGCAATCCAGATGTCATTTTCTGGAATAGGTTTACCCATTATTTTAAGTGCTGACTTTATTTTTCCATAATGATGGGACACCTCTTCATCTACTTCAATTACAGGATAACTATTTACAAAGTTGGTGATTTGCTCAAGCCTTTTTTTCTTGTTGTGGCTAATGGATGAAGCATAAGCACCGAAATATAATTCTCCCACCACTATTGATG
>JBGTGG010000302.1:0-7605 GCA_041746855.1 Cyclobacteriaceae bacterium
TGGGCTGGAGGCAGTAACCATTACGGCCAATTCGAATTTTGTAAACATTGGGGAACGTACCAATGTTACCGGTTCAGCACGTTTTTTAAAACTTATCAATGAGGACAATTTCGATGAGGCACTTAGTGTAGCGCTTGATCAGGTTCGTGGAGGTGCACAAATCATCGATGTAAACATGGATGAGGGAATGCTGGATTCCGCAGAAGCGATGGTAAAATTTTTAAACCTGATGGCTTCCGAACCAGAGATATCAGTTGTGCCGGTGATGATCGATTCATCTAAGTGGGAAGTAATTGAAGCGGGATTGAAATGCTTGCAAGGAAAAGGCATTGTCAATTCCATCAGCATGAAGGGTGGCGAGGAAGAGTTTATCAGGCAGGCTAAACTGGTAAAGCGCTATGGAGCGGCTGTTGTGGTAATGGCATTTGATGAAGATGGCCAGGCCGATACATACGAAAGAAGGATTAAGATTTGTAAACGTGCGTATGATATTTTAACGCAGGTTGTAAATTTTCCTCCGCAAGATATAATTTTCGATCCGAATATATTTCCGGTGGCAACCGGTATTGAGGAACACAGAAATTATGCCCTCGATTTTTTTAAAGCTGCAAAATGGATTCGCGAAAATCTGCCGCATGTTCATGTGAGTGGAGGTGTCAGCAATGTTTCCTTTAGTTTTCGGGGCAACCAAAAAGTTCGGGAAGCAATGCATGCCTCGTTTCTTTATCATGCCATTCAGCATGGTATGGATATGGGAATCGTAAACCCAACCATGCTTGAGGTGTATGACGAAATTGATAAAGAATTGTTGGAGCGGGTTGAAGATGTTTTATTAAACAGGAGGGATGATGCCACCGAACGTCTTCTTGATTTCGCTGAAAATGTAAAGGGTTCAGTAAAGAAAAAAGTTGCAGACGACACCTGGCGTAAAGGGACAGTTGAAGAAAGGATCACACATGCCCTGGTGAAAGGTGTTATCGAATTTGTTGATCAGGATATTGAGGAAGCAAGACAAAAATATGCTAAGCCACTTGATGTGATTGAAGGTCCATTGATGGACGGCATGAACGTAGTGGGTGATTTATTTGGCTCCGGTAAAATGTTCTTGCCACAGGTAGTGAAAAGTGCACGGGTAATGAAATTGGCAGTTGCCTATCTAACACCCTATCTAGAAGAAGAAAAAAAGAAGAGCGGTCATGTTGAAAAACCCAATGCAAAAATATTAATGGCCACCGTAAAAGGTGATGTGCATGACATTGGAAAAAATATTGTTGGGGTGGTACTTGCGTGCAATAACTATCAGGTAATTGATTTGGGTGTGATGGTGCCGGCTGAAAAAATTATTGAGACCGCTATACGCGAGAAAGTTGATATGATTGGCTTGAGTGGATTGATTACGCCCTCTTTAGATGAGATGGTAACGGTAGCAAAGGAAATGCAACGTCAGAATCTTTCGTTGCCCCTTTTAATAGGAGGAGCTACCACATCGCGCATTCATACCGCAGTAAAAATTGACCCTGTTTATAAAGGTCCGGTGGTGTACGTGTTGGATGCTTCGCGTAGTGTACCAATCGCTAGCGAATTTATTAACGAGGAGACTACCAGTAGGATTAAAGAACGCTTTAAAAACGAGTATGCAGCAATGCGTATCGAACATGAAAGCAGAAAACAAGATAAAAATTACATTACCCTTTTAGAAGCACGCAAAAATAAAGTTGAGATTAACTGGAAAGAAACCAAACCCAGGAAACCATCTTTCCTTGGCAACAAAACATTTCTGAATTATCCGCTAAAAGAAATTGTCCCATATATCGACTGGACTCCTTTCTTTCAAACCTGGATGCTGGCCGGGCGCTACCCCGGAATTTTTGATGATGCAATAGTAGGTGTGGAGGCGAAGAAATTATTTGATGATGCACAACGCATGCTCAATAAAATTGTTAGCGAAGGTAGCTTACAAGCAAATGGTGTGGTGGGGTTTTATCCCGCGAAACGAACAGCTACGGATGATGTGAAAATTTATAAAAGCGAATCAGAGGAATTGCCACTGCATACTTTTCACTTCCTGCGTCAACAAAATAAAAAGGCAGCAGGACTCCCCAACTTTACCTTGTCGGATTTCATTGCTCCGGAAGAAGAAGGCATTGATGATTACATTGGTTTCTTTGCGGTTACCGGAGGGATGGGTTTGGAAAAACTGGTTGAAGATTTCAAAAAATCCAATGACGATTACAATGAGATCATGGTGAAAGCACTTGCGGACCGCTTGGCAGAAGCGTTTGCCGAATGCCTGCATGCAAAAGTGCGGAAGGAACTTTGGGGATATGCTGCTGATGAAAGCCTTGACAACGAATCGTTGATCAAAGAAAAATATCAGGGTATTCGTCCTGCACCGGGTTATCCTGCATGTCCGGATCATACAGAAAAACGAACGCTGTTTGAATTATTGGAGGCTGAGAAAGTTGGAATAAAATTAACAGAATCGTGCGCCATGTATCCTGCCTCTTCTGTGAGTGGGTATTATTTCTCGCATCCACAGTCAAAGTATTTTGGCTTGGGAAAAATTGAGAAAGACCAGGTAACAGAATATGCAGAGCGAAAAGGGATGAAACTTGCCGATGTGGAGCGCTGGCTGTCGCCTAACTTGAGTTATGATATTTAGATTTTTATTTAGGAGAATATGAAAGTTATAGATCATTTAAAACGTGCAAATGGTAAAACACTTTTTACCATCGAAATCTTACCGCCTTTGAAAGGGCAGAATATCCGAACCTTGTTTGACAACCTGGATCCGTTAATGGAATTCAAACCTGCTTTTGTGGATGTCACCTACCACCGCGAAGAGTATGTTTACAAAAAACGTGAGAATGGTTTATTGGAAAAACGATCTACCCGGAAACGCCCCGGTACGGTTGGGATTTGTGCAGCTATACAAAACCATTACAAGGTTGATACTGTGCCCCATATCATTTGTGGAGGTTTTAATAAAGAAGAAACTGAAAATGCATTGATCGATTTGAGTTTTCTTGGCATTGATAACGTGTTGGCCTTACAAGGAGATGGTATTAAAAACGAAGGGCGATTTGCCGCTGAACCGGATGGAAATCGGTTTGCCTCCGAATTGATCGAACAAATTGTGAATATGAACAATGGAAAGTTTATCGATGAAGATTTGTTGAATGCTACACCTACTAATTTTTCGATTGGTGTAGCGGGCTATCCGGAGAAACATTTTGCCGCACCCAACTTAAAAACTGATTTAAAATACTTAAAGCATAAAATTGATCTGGGTGCCGAATATATCGTTACCCAAATGTTTTTTGATAATAAAAAATATTTTGACTTCGTAGCCGAGTGCCGCGATAATGGTATTCATGTCCCCATCATTCCGGGTATAAAGCCCATTACAACGAAATCACAAACCAGTATTTTGCCAACGATTTTTCATATCGACCTTCCTGAAGATTTATCAGATGAGGTAGAAAAGTGTAAAGACAATACAGCAGCGAAAGAAGTGGGGATTGAATGGACCACCCAACAATCAAAGGAGTTGATCAAGTTTGGTGCACCATCCATCCATTTTTATTCCATGGGAAAATCTGATCCGATTTATCGCATCGCAAAAGAATTATTTTAGACTTCTGATGACTGTTATCTGGACGTTTGCCAACTTAGTCCCGCAGGCAATCTATTATCACCGATAGTGTCAAAATACATTCAAGCATTATCCTGATGATAGAAAGCTGGTTTTCCTTTCTTGTTGTAGGAATCACTGCTTCAGCATTTGGCTCATTACCACCCGGATTTTTGGATAACTAAATTTTCCTTCCAGGATAATGTAAACATCTTTGGATGTAAACCCTTCCTCGTCCATTTTCTTAATGGCATTACCAATGGCATCGAACTCTTCTGATGTCATGAATTTGAACAACTCCATTTTTCCGGACTCAACGGCTTTCGCGAGATGCCCTTCAATGGTTGAGGGAACTAGCTCTCTTTCTTTGGCAATTGTTTCTATATCCATTCCGGATTGAAACATTTCCAGTGTAATATCATAGGTGCTGGGCCCGTCTTTCTTTCTTCCTGATTTCTTTGATGGAGGTGCATCCGGTATTTCTTTTTTGATGCTCGCCAACATGGCAGATCGTTCTTCTTTTCTTTTTTTCTCCAATACAGAAAAATCGAATTCATTTCCGTTGTTAAGGATAGTTGAGATCAACGTGATGGATTTATCAACTTGTTCCAGTTTTTTGGCCAACAATTGATCCAGGTCTGAAAGATTATTAAGATACGTCTTAACACGCTTGTGTTGCTTCATTTCCTGAATGTGCAGCAACAACGCTTTGATGTTGTCCAAAAGGATAGATCGATAGTATGCACTGCCTTTCTCAATCCGCTCGAGTAGTTGTGTGTTATCTTCCGCTTTTATTAACCCGAAAAGCTGCGACCGGTATTTTGCTGTATTGATTTTCTCCTTTTCAAGTGTATTCGCAATTTGAATAAGTGCAGGTTGCATACTGGTTTCATCGAACCCTGCTGAATTTTTGTTCTTACCGGTTAGGTACTTGATCTCTTTTACGATATCAGAAAAGTCAAATGTTTTTTCAATAAGCTTGCTTGTATAAATCCGTTGCTCCTGTGTGATCCGTTGAAGTAAATGGTCAGGCCGATTATTGGTTTGTGAAAAGTTTACAATCTGCTTGTCGGTGCTGATTACTGATTTATTGATTTCCGTGCGTAAGATCAATCCCTCCAACGAACGCAGTCGTGACAAGGCCACATATACTTGCCCGTCAGCAAAAGCTTGTTGTACATCAATGATAGCTTTGTCAAAGGTGAGACCCTGGCTTTTATGAATGGTAATTGCCCACGCTAACTTAACTGGGTATTGTTCAAAACTCCCGATCACATCTTCTTCCAGTTCTTTTGTTTCTGTGTGGATGGTGTATTTTTTATTTTCCCATTTTTCCCTTCTTAGAATAAGTTTAGTGTTTGATTCTGCCAATCTTACTTCAATTTGATCACCGGAAATTTTTTCTACCGTGGCGATCTTTCCATTAAAGTACAATTGGTCTTCGTTGTCGTTTCGAACAAACATAATCTGTGCACCTTCCTTGAGTTCGAGCCGTGGCAAGACCGGGCACATACTCTCCGGAAAATCACCTTCAATAATTGCATCGAAGTAGTAGGAGAGGCCCTTCAGTTTTTTTAGCGCCTCCGTGTTCATCACATCCGCTTTGTTATTGTGTGTGGTGAGCGTGATGACTTCTTCAAGTTTCTCAATTTCTGTTTCACTTTTGAAATGCGCATTCAGTGTATGGATATCCTCGCTCTCGACTGTATTGTTTCGTAAGTTGTTTAGTATCCGGATAAAGTCTTCATCCTTTTGCCTGAATATTTTATCAAATTCGATATACACAAATCCATCTTCCAGCAACGCTTTCGATTCATAAAACCATTGGCTTTTGTAATAGCGTTCCAGTATTTGTTGTTCGTTTCTTTTTACAACTGGAGGAAGTTGGAACAAGTCACCGATCAACAACAATTGAACACCACCAAAGCGTTGATTGAAAATTCCTCGTGCTGCCTTGAGGCGATAGTCAATGGCGTCCAGTAAATCTGCGCGAAGCATACTCACTTCATCTATTACCAAAAGATCAATAGACCGCAGTACTTGTTTTCTGGCACTGTTTAACGGGTGCTTGTGTGCCAGCGTGGATGCTGTATAAAAATTTTCAGTTGCATGAAAGCCATCCGGCAACGATTGATCAGGAAGGAACGAACCAAAAGGTAATAAAAACTGTGAGTGAATCGTAACTCCTCCTGCATTTAGTGCAGCAATTCCCGTAGGCGCAACGATAGCAAGTTGCTTGTGGGTTTTACTTGCCAGGTTTTTCAGGAAAGTAGTTTTACCTGTCCCGGCTTTTCCCGTAAGAAAGATGTGGCTTGCCGTGCTGTTAATAAAATTCAGCGCTGCATCAATAATTTCCGAACCCATTTCAGTTAATTGCTAATTGAACGATTTCATAATTTCTGATAACAGTTGACGAGTAGCAATTGGCGCTATCGCAAACAAGAATTCAATATACTTCTTATACAATTAAAAGAGAATGCATCCATTAGAAATTAGCCAATTAGAAATCAGCTAATTTCCTATGCTAGTTCCCGCAAATCAACCGGCACAACTCTTGAGATTCCTTTCTCCACCATTGTAATTCCATAAATCACATCAGTTGAACTCATGGTACGCTTGTTATGCGTAACAATAACAAACTGTGATTCTTTTGAGAAGTTGCGAATGATGTTATTGAACTTGTCAATGTTGGCATCATCCAACGGAGCATCTACCTCATCAAAAATACAGAACGGTGCCGGCTTCAATAAATACATAGAGAAGAGCAACGCAGTAGCGGTTAATGTTTTCTCACCACCTGATAATTGGTTGATGGTCAACGGACGCTTTCCTTTTGGTTTTGCGATAATTTCAATCTCCGAATCAAGTGGATTGTTCGGATCAACCAGACGAAGATCACAATCATCCCCTTCATTAAAGAGTGAGCGGAATACGGTGATAAAGTGTTCCTTGATTTTGTTGTAGGCCTCCATAAACGTTTGGCTGGCAACCACTTCAATTTCAGAGATGGTATTTAAAAGCGATTCTTTTGCTTTGATCAAATCTTCTTTTTGCGTGATGATAAAATCATTACGCTCTTTGATTTCCGTATAGGCTTCCATCGCCATCGGGTTGATAGGTCCCATGTTGTCAAGACGGTCACGCTTTTTAGAAACTTCATTACGAAGTTTTTCTTCATCTTCTTGTGCAAGGAGCGTTGCTTCTTCTTCAGAACTTTGTTTGATTACTTCGTCTAAATCAACTTTAAACTCGACCGACAATCTCTCTTTAACAGAATTCAGTTCCAGTTTGCTTTCGCTTAATTCAGTTTGCAATTGCATAAGGATCGTATCGATATTTTGGCGGTTGTGCTGAACCTGTCGCAACGCTTTTTCAATTTCGTCTATTTCACCACGGGAAGCATAGTATTCTTTTTCAGCTTCACTCAAACCTTGCTCCATCGTTTCCTTTTCTTCATACATGCCAATCAACACTTCATCGTTTGATTGTGTAGCGGTAACGATTTGTTTTATTTCTTCTTCGTTCTTGCCTTGCTCTTCCGAGTTCAGTTGAATCCGGTTTCCGCTTTGCTCCATTGATTCCTGCTTGTGACGGATTTCCTGATCAATACTTTTTACCCGGTTCTCTTGTTGGTGGAATAGAATATTTTGTTCGTTGTACGCAGTTCCTTTTTGGCTTAACAGTTCGTTCTGCATCGCCAAATCAGCCGCCATGCTTTTGAATTTATTCTCGTACTCTTCAAGCTCTTGCTTTGCTGTTTCAGAATTGGGAATAATCTCTTCCAGTTGTTTTTGCAACGTTTCAATTTTCTCGGCCATATCTTCCTTGCGGATATCGGCATTGCTAAGCATTTGGGAAAACTGTTCGCGCTTGGTGCGGATGGTGGCATGCTCTTCCGTTACCTGGCGCATTGCATTTTGCGCGCTTTCTATCTGCTGGCGCAGATCATTTTGGCGAAGCTTTTCAAGCTC
>JBGTGG010000303.1:0-23125 GCA_041746855.1 Cyclobacteriaceae bacterium
CTCCCACGGCTGGGATGGTAAGCACAACGGAAATATTCAACCGTCAGGGGTATATCCGTATAACCTCACGTATGTTGACACCAACGGAAAAGCAGTAAAACGCACAGGCTTCATTACGATCATTCAATGAAGGTTCTCATAACCATAGCAACGCTTATATTGATTACTTCGGTGAAGGAAGGAATCGCGCAAAACCCGGTGTTCTCGCAATACTATTCCAACGGATTGTATTTAAATCCTGCATTGGCAGGCCTTGAAAAGGATACTTATTTTGGTATGAATTATCGTTCACAATGGGCAAACCTGAGCTTGCCCTTTAGTACGTTTCAGTTTAGTTTCATTCAACCGATTACAAAACCAGGAACACGTAAGAAACATTGGGGTGGTGTTGGTGTATCCTTTTTAAATGACGTGGCCGGAGCGAATAAAGAATTTGTAACACAAGGCGTTTCGCTGTCTTTTGCATACGACTTTCATCTCAACCGGTATGGAAATAATATAATTGCGTTGGCCGTGCAGGCCGGTGCCAACCAGCAAATCATCAACTATAGTTCAATGCGGTGGTCGTCACAGTATTCTGCATTTACAGGTTTTGATGAATCGCTTCCCGGAGAGACAGGGCTGGTGAATGATAATATATTTCACCCGACAATGAGTGCGGGGTTGATGTGGTATTACACCAACAAGCAACGCAATCTTTCGAACTATAGTACATCCGTTTATAATGGTATGGCGGTTTACAACCTCATTCGTTCCAATGGTTTTTATCTGAATAAAAAAGCAGATGCATCTTTATTGTATAAAATCCACGGTGGTTTTGTTTCTACCTGGAGTCGCAAAGTTGATGTCTCACCCAACTACCTGATTCAATATCAGGAAGGATCTTTTCAGATTAATGCAGGTGTGTATATCGGTTACTCGGTAATTAACGCAGCTCCTTCTTCTCGAACGGGAAATTTAAAAGTTCTCCTTGGTGTGTGGTATCGGTTGCAGGATGCTATTATTTTATCTACCGGCCTGAGCAATGCGATTTGGAATGTAGGCGTCAGCTACGACAGCAATGTATTTTCACTTAGCAAAGCATTTGGCTATGGCAGTGCGTATGAGATTTCACTTGGATATAAAATTTCAAACAAGAATGGCTTTAAGCGATTCTCTTCACCCTTGATCTGATGAAAAGTTTTTTTAGTATGGTTTTTTTTTGTGTGGGATGCTGCACCGTGTTTGCACAAAACATTCGGCACGAACAATATCTTCGGCATGAGGGTGATAACTTTTACCGTGAAGAACAATTCTCGCTGGCAATCGAATACTACCGCGAACTCGTAACCCTTTCCGATCAACAACCCGATATCCTCTATCGACTAGCGGAAAGTTATCATAAAACATTTAACTATAAGGAGGCTGAGGCCTACTATCTGAAAGCCTATTATCAGGCACCTGAAAAATTTCAACTTGCACTTTATTATTATGCACTGATGCTAAAGCTGAATGGTGAATTTGATGAGTCCATTCAATTTTTTTCAGAATTTATTGTGGCTGCTGAAAACAATACCGCATTGCGCGAGTATGTTGAACAGGCCATTATAGATCGAGCGGGTAGTCAAATGGCAAATGATCTGCGTGTAAAAAGTTTCTTCCGTATCAACATCGAAAGCCTTAATTCAATATATAACGATTATGCCCCAGCATTGCGCGACAGCACCACGCTAGTGATTACGAGTGCAAGAGTTGAGTCTAATCGCCAGGCGATAGACGATCGCTATGGTGAAGGGTTCACGGATAACGTATACTTTGTTAAGACGGGCAATACCTGGCAGGATAAAACACGGCAGCTATTTAGTGTAACCAATACCAAGTACAATGAAGGCAGTGGCTGCTTCAACGCCACCGGAGATAAATACTACTTCACCTATTGCGGAAAAAGCAATACCAATTGCGGAATCTATGTCAGTATGTTTAAGCATAATAAATGGAGTGATCCTGTGCCCCTCAATGAAAATGTGAATTCCCTAAATGCCGAAACAAAACATCCTGCAATTTCACATGGTGGTGACACAATCTTGTTTGCTTCCAACCGATCCGGTGGCATGGGAAATTATGACATTTGGATGAGTATAAATTCTGGAAACGAAAACTGGGGACCGGCAATGAACCTGGGGCCCGATGTGAATACCAAACTCAATGAACTCGCGCCTGCCTTTACCGTCTATCCGCATATATTTTTTATCGCTTCAGACGGTCATCAGAATTTTGGCGGACTTGATCTATACATGGTCAAGCGTCTTTCAAATGGAGAAATCAATTTATTTAACCTGGATTATCCTTTTAATTCCAACCATGACGATTGTTTTATTACCCTCGCCAACAATAAAATATATTTCAGTTCGAATCGCGAAGGCGGACAGGGAGGATTTGATATTTACTCGGTGTCCATTCCTTCGATTGTGTCCTTCACATCACGCGTCAGTCTGAAGAGCAAAGGTGCAAGGGGAGATGTGAAGCTTAATGGCCGTTCAGAAACTGTCACCAAACTAGATCTTATAGCCGCGCACAATGAAGACCGGATTGAATATCAAAATCTCACCTACGAAAAAAAGAAGCTCGTGAATAAAATGGTGAGCGTTCAAGAGAACAACCAAACTATAAACCGGGAAGACTTTCCAGGTCTCACCGACATGGAGTTTGCCGAATTAAAACGTATTGCCGATTTGCAACGCAAAGTGCAACAGCTGGAACAACAATATTCGGGTACACTGCTTTCTAAAATCAGCACGGGAGGAAAGGGTGATGTTACAATTACCGGAACAGTTAAGGATTCTGTGTCCGGAAAAATAGTAGCCAATCGAAAAATTATTTTAATGGATCAGTCCGAAGAGATCCTTAAAATCACACACACGAATGAGACGGGCAGGTTTCGCTTTACAAATGTAGAAGCGAATGCTACACTTTACATCCGTCTTGAAAACGTATCCGGAATTGATCAACATCCTTCGATCTCCGATCTGAGTTTTGGTACCACCGGGAGTACACAAAATATTGAAGACATCTATTTTGATTTCGATCACTACACGTTACGTCCTGAAGCCAAACAGGTCTTAAACGATTTAGCCTCATTGCTCAAAAAAAATCCTGCCGCCCAATTAGAACTTTTTGCCTATGCTGATGATCGGGGAGCAGACGACTATAATTTTAAGCTTACGCAAAAGCGAGGACAAGCCGTACTCAACTATTTGATTTCACTTGGTGTGGATCAAACTGCTCTTGCGATAATGGCGAAAGGAAAGCAACCCTCATCAATTCCCTCGGAGATTCAACGTCAGGTGAATAGGCGGGTTGAGTTTTTTCTGAATGGCGCTGCTGTTAGCATCGGCACTATTAAAACCTATATTGTAAAAGAGAAAAGAACATGGAATGAACTGGCCGTACAAACCGGAGTGAGTGAAACGCAGCTCAGAAATCTGAATGGCGCAACGGCTAATCAGGCACTTACCTTTCAGCCGATACGACTTCCTGAAACTGCGCACATAAATTCTGAATTATTTTACAGCATCAATTAGTTGCCACTAACCATCACAAATCCGCCCCAAAATCTTGGGTTGCCAACGGTGCGTAACATATCCAATTGCGCAAGTTTGAAAGCATCACGCGCAGTGTGTTGCTGACCGAGGTACGAATAGAATTTGATCATAAGATCTTTTGTCATCGTATCGTCCACTTTCCAAAGACTGATGATAATATTGTCAGCACCTGCTTGCAGAAATGAACGTTGGAGTCCGTATACGCCTTCACTGTTTTTTACCTTGCCTAGTCCCGTTTCACAAGCCGACAGCACAACGAGGTCTGTGCCATTCAGATCAAGATTCATTACTTCATAGGCTGAAAGAATTCCATCACTGTCGAAATCTTTCCCAATGGTTTCAGTGGAAGATAGAATCAATCCGGAATGGAACATGAAATCATTTTTAACCTGGTCGTTGAGCCTGATCACTTCCGTGGAAAAGAAACCATGCGTAGCGATGTGCAGGATCGAAGGGCCATGCACTTTCTTGAGATTGCTTTCCGTGGCCGCCTTCCCCATGTAAAGAATTGTATTTTCCGGTGATAATTTCAGTGCATGCAAAATTCCTTTGATCTCTTCTTTTGATCCCGGTAGCGGCTCATAATGCCGACCTGTTACTTCATTGGATAAGGCTGATCCGAATACGGGATCACCTGTTAAAACAGCTTTTGTGAAATCGATTTTCGCAGGCTGTTGTCGGTTTACAAGCTGACCAGAATTCATCAACGTATGAAGATCAAATTTTTCAATCACAAAATGATTTTGACGATCACGAATCACATTCAGGTTAACCTGATGGTATACGCCATCGGGTACGATATAAATTTTTTTCTTGTTCCCGACTGCGCGCTCGATGGGTAGCCAATACTGTTCATACGATACGGTGTCATCAATATCAAACGTTAATGTATTGTTATAATACCGATGATTTCGGGTTTCAAGGTGACTACCGTTTTTAAGAAAAACCAATTCGGGAGATTGCGTTGTTTCAGCAGTCGTAATCAGCGTTGCATAATACACACTGTCGGTAAAACCCGTGTTGACCTGCTGCGCCTCGTTTTTTGAAGAGCTCCTGAACACATCGTATTTTCGGAACCGGATGATATCGACAAGTGCTTCGTCTGGTTTGAGGCTGCGTTGGACATCGCTCCAGGTAACCAATTTATCTTGAATCGATTCATCGGCCAGTGCATGACGAATCACTTTTTCCAGGCTGTCAATTTGGTGTTCAAGTGCGGGTATTGAAATATTAAATGCCTTTACTTCTTCTGATGGAAGTTGATAAAAATGTCCCAGTCTAACCCGCGCAACTTCTGATCGGATTAACAAATCGTTCAGGTGTGCATTTCCTCTCACGCGCTCACTTCTTTTCTTATTGGTGAAGAATACAATTGACTTCAGCAGCAGCTGGTTATTGAACATCTGCGTTTTTAACTCCGGCATCTCCGCTCCATGCTGTAACACGAGGGTATTGAACCTTTCAAAGTTTAGTTTCTGTCGACTATAAAACTGCACCTGCTCTTGCTCCGTAAGGTTGGGGAAAATATAGCGGAGCTCACACGCAGTCATCGCCAATGAACGGTTGAATAACGGAAGTGCTGCATCGTGGTGGCCGGAAGCCCAGTACGTGACGGCAAGGTTCTCAATAACATTCAGTAGCAGGGGAGAATCTTTTCCGTACAACTGTTCTTTGATGTGAATTACTTCATTAAAATTTTGAATGGCTTCTTCATACTTCCCCTGTAGCATTTGCGTAACCCCAATGTTATTGCGCACCGTTGCTGCAAGATCATTCTCTTCCAGATGAAGATTCTGAAGACCTTCAAACACGATGTTATAAAACCGAAGCGCTGTATCGTGCTGTCCGGTTTGGCGATAACCAGTAGCCAGATTATTCAATGCAGTGAAATACACCAACGTATTTTGTTTTGAGAGATATTTATACGTCTCAATAAATTCTTCATACTGACGGATTGCTTGTTCAGCATGGCCTTGCTTGAGTAGAATACCTGCAATATTGCTTTGCATGATCGCACAGCTGAGTGAGTTATAGCCATATGTTTTCAAACACCGACTGAAAGATTCCTGATAATATAAGAGTGCTTTGTCAAACACCCCAAGTTTTTCATATGCATATGCAATGGAGTTGGGAAGCTCGGTCAGCAATACTTCGTTTGAGCCATCTGAATTTTTTACATTGCGGTAGAGTTCCAGCAACTCTTTTTCCGCTTGGGAATATAACCCCATCTCCAGCTTGATCAAGCTTTGCTCCATCTGCATGGAATGGAGTAAGGAGGAAACGTTTTCGGGAGTAGCCTGAACACTTTTACTCAACGCAGTAATTGCTTTTTCTGATTCATCATAGCGTTTGAGCTTTCTGAGGATTCTTCCTTCCGAAAGACGAAGCTTGTATCCGGTTTCAACCAAAGGATTGGAAAAATTTGCCTGTAGCGCCTGCCGGATTGTTGCAAGCGCAGAGTCGTATTGCTCCTGTACTTCATACACGTTGGCCAAGTGTTCAGAAGCCGTCATGTAAACATCCCCGGCTTCCAGTGCGGCTGATTTTTGGAGAATGATTTTATAAAGTTGCCGTGCGCGGAGGTCATCGCCTGTTTTTAGTACAATGGCTGCCAGGTTGCACGCTGACCGAAGCATCTGCACATTTTCTTCAGTGTACAGTTCATGCTGAATCTCCAGACTTCGGGTTAAATATTCCTGAGCCTTTTTGTAGTCTTTTATCTGGCTGTAGGCAAGCCCCAAATCATTCAGGATCACCAAATAGTTTTCGTCATAAATGCCCAGGTCGTTAAAGGCTACCTGCTCGGCTTTTTGAAGATGGGCAACGGACCGTTGCATGTTGTCATACCAATAATATTGTGCACTGTCATAACTTACCTTCCAGGCGGCCACAGAGGCGGTTGGTTGCTGACCGAGACCAACGAGGGGTAGTAGAAGGATAATAATACTTACGTTAAGGCGCACGATAGAGCTGATATAGAAGATATAGAAAAATAGATAAATAATGGTTAGAAAACACGAGTAGACACTATTGAAATATCACGATCAGTGCCACCTTTAAAAGGTAAGTACAGCCCCAGAAAGTAGCTATGTAAAAGTTTTGTGGGGAATTAATACCCCGAAAACGGAAGGATTTACCCTCTAGATATTAGCAACTGGATAACTGGCATCCGGTAACCACTTACCCTGAGTTTACTTAATCTAGAAAGGAGACGTTAGACTTAGTAGTATCCAGTTACCGGTAGCCGGTTTCCAGTGGGTGGACTCTAGATGCTGTTTATTGGATACTGGCAACTGGTATCTGGAGACCAGAATCAAGTATCCAGAATCCCTAAAGTTTAGTAACTGAATTTGATTGATGCTGGTTACTGGCAACTGGATACCGGCAACCAGCAACCTGTATCAAGTATCCAGAATCCCCATCACCCCTAGACTAAATCCTCCACTATCACGACTCCGTTAGTGACGAACCACGAATAACTCCCAACTAACAACCAGAGAGTCTTGAGAATTAACCTGAAAAATCTACCTTTGCACGCGTAAATTCTACGGGCGAACTTTAAAACCACTATGTCAGCAGCGAAGTATATTTTTGTAACCGGAGGAGTAACGTCTTCTCTTGGAAAAGGGATTATTTCCGCTTCGCTGGGTAAGTTGTTGCAAGCCAGAGGTTTTAAAGTCACCATTCAAAAACTTGACCCGTATATTAACATCGACCCGGGAACACTCAACCCCTACGAACATGGGGAGTGTTATGTGACCGATGATGGTGCCGAGACCGATCTTGATTTAGGTCATTATGAGCGTTTTTTGAATGTTCCTACCTCCCGCTCCAACAATGTGACCACCGGAAGAATCTATTTTAATGTCATTACAAAAGAGCGTAAAGGCGAATATTTGGGGAAAACCGTTCAGGTTGTTCCGCACATCACTGATGAGATCAAGCGCAACATCATGTCGCTAGGCGAAACCGGTGAATATGACTTCATCATCACGGAGATTGGTGGTTGTGTTGGTGATATCGAGTCGCTACCTTTTATAGAAGCTGTACGTCAGGTGAAATGGGAAATAGGCGCCAACAATGTGGTGGTCATCCATTTAACGCTTATCCCTTACCTCAAAGCAGCTAAAGAACTTAAAACAAAACCTACCCAACATTCGGTAAAGCAATTATTAGAAGCCGGAATCCAGCCGGATATTCTTGCGTGTCGTACCGAGATGCCGATACCGCTAGAAATCAGAAAGAAATTAGCGCTTTTTTGCAACGTTCAGTTGAATTGTGTGATCGAAGCCATTGATGCGGATACCATTTATGATGTTCCGTTGTTGATGCGCAAAGAGAAATTGGATGAGCGCGTATTATCCAAATTAAAAATCCATACCAAAGAAGAGCCGGATCTTGATCAGTGGAAGACTTTCCTTGGAAGAGTTAAGAATCCAGTAAATGAAGTGAACATTGGTTTGGTTGGAAAATATGTTTCCCTCCCCGATGCATATAAGTCCATTGCAGAGTCATTTGTACATGCAGGTTCACAAAATGATTGCAAAGTAAACTTACATTGGATTTCTGCCGAAGATATTAATATCGAATCTGTTCCGGATATGTTAAAAACACTTGATGGTGTTTTGGTAGCGCCTGGTTTTGGTGAGCGTGGAATGGAAGGAAAAATCGAAACGATAAAATACTTACGTGAAAACAATATTCCGTTTTTCGGGATTTGTTTGGGAATGCAATGCGCTGTGATTGAGTTTGCTCGAAATGTGTTAAAACTGAATGCAAGTTCAACGGAATTGGAACCGAAAACCAAGCATCCAGTAATTGATCTGATGGAAGAACAAAAGAAAATAACTTCCAAAGGTGGTACCATGCGGTTGGGTGCGTATGCATGTAAATTGAAGAAGGGAAGCAAAGCATATCAGGCATATGGCGAAACGAACATTCAGGAGCGCCACCGCCATCGCTATGAATTTAACAACAGCTATTTAAAACAAATTGAAGAAGCAGGATTGAAGGCAGTGGGGACTAACCCTGAATCGGGATTGGTTGAAATTGTGGAGTTGAAAGACCATCCATGGTTTGTGGGCGTTCAGTATCATCCTGAATTGAAAAGTACGGTTATGAATCCGCATCCGCTTTTTGTAAAGTTTGTGGAAGCGGCCTTGAATTATAAGAAGACAGTAACGAAATAAATTGAGCATTAGCCGTCTGACCGCTTTGAGCGGTGCTGACGGCTCGAAACATTAACAAATTAAACCAGGCGTCACAGGCGTCTGACCGCTTGGAGCGGTCTGACGCATATGACAGAGAAATACAATAATTAAGTAGAGAGTAATGGATAGAAATTCGGCCATAGGGCTTACGTTGATTGCGGCATTGTTGATGGCCTATTTTTATTTTTTCGGAACCCCTCCGGAACCAACCGTAGATGAGCAAAACCCAATTACCCAAACGGTACCAGGCAGTGTAGATGAAACCACACCAGCGGCTACTGAAACCCTTCAGCCCGATAGCGCTGCCACTGCCTCTGCCTTTGGCGGCCTGGCAAAATTCGCTAATGGTAAAGAGACCCCGTACACCGTAGAGACCGATGACATGATCGTGATCTTTAGCAGCAAAGGCGGGGTCATCAAAGAACTTGAACTCAAGCATTACAAAACCTACAGTCAGGAGCCGTTGAAATTGGTAAGCCCAACTAATTCCACATTCAAGCTGGAGTCTGTGTTTGATGGCAAGCCTGTCGATTTGTACAACTTATATTATCAAACCGAAGTTGGAAAAATTGGCGATACCACTACCCTCACCTACTCAGTGCGGTTACCGGATGGTGCGATGCTGATGCACAAATATAAAATCCCTAAGAAAGGATACGAGATCAACTATGAAATTGTAAGTGAAGGCATTGCCAAGCGATTGACCGGTGATAACCTTTCATTGCAATGGAATGGAATTGTCGAGTTGATTGAAAAAGACATCAACGACTTGCGCATCAATTCAACAGTGAGTTACTATACAGAAAATGATGGCTTTGATGAACTTTCACAGCGCTCTACCGACATCGAGAAAGAAGCCTTCAGCAGTCCGGTAAAATGGGTGGCATTGAAACAAAAGTTTTTCTTGAACGCGATTGTTGCTGAAAATAGTTTTGCGGGCGGTGAAGTAGAAACGTCTGTCAATGAATCCGATCCGCTTATTGCCAAACGTGCTTCCATGCAGGTAAATATTCCGGTAAAGGAGTTGGAGAATGGTGCCGCTTTCAAGTATTATATTGGCCCCAACGATTATCAGGTGATTGGCAAAGTTGCCCCTGACTTTTCAAAGAATGTGTACCTGGGATGGCCGCCAGTTTTTTGGGTGAATAAATTTATCATCTTCCCCGTCTTTCATTTTCTAACCCAGTTCATCGACAACTTCGGGATCATCATTATCATCCTCGTGATCCTGATGAAGCTGGTGTTGTTGCCACTCTCTTACAAATCATATGTAGGCATGGCAAAAATGCGGGTGTTGAAGCCGGAGCTTGACGAGATCAAAGAAAAGAATGGGGATGACGTACAAAAGACGCAACAAGAATCAATGAAGCTCTACCAGCAGGTAGGCGTGAACCCAATTAGTGGGTGTCTTCCGTTGTTGTTGCAAATGCCGATTTTGTTTGCAATGTTTTATCTGTTTCCGGCCAGCATTGAACTGCGACAAGAACCGTTGTTGTGGGCGGAGGATTTATCTACTTATGATTCGGTTATTACGTTTGGTTTCTCCCTTCCTATTTTAGGGAACCACATTAGTATGTTCACGTTGTTAATGACCCTTTCCACGATTGTATCCACCTGGCAGAACAACCAGATTTCTTCTGTGCAAGGTCCGATGAAGTCGATGGGATATTTGATGCCGATCATTTTCTTTTTTGTATTGAATTCCTTTTCAGCAGGGCTTACCTTCTACTATTTGGTTTCCAACCTGGTTACGTTCGTTCAACAAATCCTGATCCGCAAAAGTGTTGATGATGACAAGATCAGGGCGATTTTGGAAGAGAACCGGAAGAAGATTGCAGCCGGTGGCGGAAAGAAATCGAAGTTCATGGCCAAATTGGAAAGCGCGATGAAGGCCAGTGAGGAAGCGCGGAAAAGTACTGGGGAGAAGAAGCATAAGAAGAAGTAATTTGTAAATGAGTTAATCTGTTGATTTGCAAATGAATACATCGTTGAACAAGTAGGTAGTACTTGTGATACGGTTTATAAAATAGTATTACTTATTTAACCCCTTCAGGGTTGTTGGTAGAGACCCTTTAATAACACCGCATTTCATCCAGTGTTATTATCATTAAATCCCTTCGGGATTTCGAATTACCTTTCTCAATCTTTAAAATCTATAGTTTCTCTTAGTCTAAGAAGAATCCCGAAGGGATTCAACAATAATAGCCTCAGATGAAATTTGGGGCTTATTAGTAAAATTTAAAGTATGAATATTGAATCCCTCCTGGATTCCTGTTTTAAGACCTTACAACCAATCTCTGGTTATTTTTATGTTGAGAACCATAAACGATAAATGATTTGCGGTTAAGCAAATGTGCTGATTTCCAATTGGTGCTGACTGCTGATTAGGGTATAAACCTTGATTTGCAAGTCACTACTCCAAAATCAAAAACTGAAAACATCGCGGTTGTGTTATCACTTTATTTTGTAGCCTATTTTTGCACCTATTATCGGGCGGAAGTCAATCCGTTTTTCTTCATTTGGTGTGAGGTCTACAAGGGGTACAAACTCCACTTGATTAAAACCTGTTGGAATACTGGGTTTTATATAATCTATGTCCCTGAGCGTTAAGCCAGCAGTCAGATCAAACACGATCCGGTGCGTGATAAGTTGAACACCGTATTTCAATGACACTCCCTGCTCGCGATACTTGACCATAAAGTCGTAGTTACGCGTGTACAAAATTGTACATTCAAGATCAAAGCATTCTGTTTGTGAAATCTGACGGTCGAAATTTATAATGTTGGCATATGGCTCAACCGAAAGATATTGCTGGGCGGTCTTCTTAGATAAACTGGACGGCAAATAGTATCGGAATTCAAGCTTAAGTTTAGTTCCACGTAAGTTTTGAAACTCCGGGTTGTCCATATCCCAGGGGGTGTAGTCTAAAACATAGCCGACATCCAGTTGAATAGAGAAGTTACGCATCACATGTTGTTCGAATGCAATTTGTATGGTGGGGTAATAGCTATAGAAATGCAACGAACTGATTTTTATGACTTGCCGGGGCAGATTCGAAAAACGAAGAGTGTCAGTTTTTATTTGCTGGCCATATGCTACAGTAGTCAATAGCACTATAAAAATACAGGTGAGCTTACTGTTCCTCACGCACAACAGGTATTTTGCTGATCAGCTCCAGCGCGGGAATATCGCATTCATACGCATATTGGAACACACCGTCTTCACCTGTCAGCGTAAGCCTTCCGTTCAAGGCAATCACATCATACGCATGTATGTCTGTTAGGGAAGTCAGCAACTGCACTTCGTCATTTGCCACCGAAAGCATTTTCAATCCATTCGCACCTTCGCATACAAACAAGCAGCTTCCGTCAATCGCCAATCCTCCGGGCGATGTCATGCTGTATACTTTTATAAGTTGTGGATTGTTTGGGTTGCTAATGTCTATAATTTCCAATTGGTTTTCTCCTCGTGCACAGGCAGTGCCCATATTGCTTAACGTAACATACGCTCGGTTGGCTTGTACGACCACGGGGTCGCATGCAACAATGTGGGCATAACGGAATACAAACTCAGGATGCGAAGGGTTGGCAATGGAATATATATACATGGCATCGCTTGCACCAAGGTATAAATAAGGGGATCTTACAAGAATGGTCTCCAACCCAAACCCTACAGGTATATCGTTCACATGTTTGAAATTATTTTCAGTGATGTCATAGACTGCGATGTTTGAGTTTGTGGCTATGTAGAGAAAATTACCATTGATGGCAAACCGTGTGAGTGAACTTCCTTGGCCAGTATTATCTCCAGCCCCCATATCTCCTGTACACGACATTAAAAATCCAAGGATTAATAGTATCCCAATTACACGATTAAAGCGCATAACAATCAGGGTTTTTTAGAACTTGTTTTTTCCATCCCACTACCAATCCTTTCGAAGCATCAACACATTCAAAGTGGTTTCCTGAAGGTGGCGGAACGCCCAACATCCAATTGGAAATATGGAGTCGTCCCTGTTCCACCAGATTAGCAAAATCATTTGTTTTCAGTGCAACAAGGCTTCCCATGTAATCGGCATACAGAATATCGTTTCGGATGGCCATGTTGGTATTGCCGATCAGTTCGGCAAAACCCACGGGTAAAGGTTGGGTGGGGTCTTCGTTATCATAAATGTGAATACCCTTATTAACTTCGTTTATCAATAAGTATTTTCCATAGAGGTAAATTTTACCAGGATTTTTTAAAGTCTGAGGATCAAGAAGACGAATAGCCGAGCTGGCCTGTGTGCCGTAAATAGGAATATATCCCGCTATTGTAATATTTTCACGAGGCTCGTTTTCGGGTATACACGAACAAAGAAAAAGCAAAATGGCGACAACGGCTGGCTGTTTCATATCCTAAATGTAGGCGATTTAAAAAGCATTGTCAATGGTACCTCAGCAATTTTCTTTCTCCGCATTCGTCCGCGAAAAAATTTTACAAACAACAGCCTGTTGGAATTTCAGCCGAACATGGGCAAGCTTGAGCCACTACTCACTCTTAAAAAGTTTGAATACCGTTTTCTTTTAGTTTGGAGCTATAAATAATATATCGAACAACGAAAGATAGGATAATGGTTTCTCGTGTTTTTTACACCTCGAGAAACCCGAAAAGATTAAAAGGCATTTAAGCAAATGTGCTGATTACTAATGATCTGGATTCTTTCCTGAATTTAGAAATCAGTAATTAGCCCATTAGAAATCAGTCAAATTGTTGAAGCTTTGTGGACAACCCTGCATTTTATCCCCTCTTTAGGATAAACCTTTATTCTATATTTGTAACCCCGATCCGTCCTGTGGATGGGTGGGGTTGATTTTTTAATGCCTTAACAAAAAAAGAATAACGAACCCAAACCTAATGGAAATCATCTACTATGGTCATTCGTGCTTTCAAGTAAGTGCCGGGGGCAAAACCTTGCTGTTCGATCCATTTATCAGCGGAAACGAACTGGCCAAATCAATCGATATCAATAAAATTAAAGCCGATTATATCCTCCTTAGCCACGGTCATGGCGACCACATTTTGGATGTCGCGCAAATCCATAAAAATACCGGTGCCACCCTCATCAGCAGTTATGAAGTCATCAGTTGGTTTGAAAAGGCCGGTATCAAAAATGGAATCCCGATGAATTTAGGCGGCAGCGTGGTGCTGGATTTCGGAACGGTGAAAATGGTCAATGCAATCCACTCGAGTAGTTTTCCGGATGGAAGCTATGGTGGCAATCCGGCCGGGTTTGTGGTACAAGCCGATGGCAAAACCTTTTACTATTCAGGTGATACCGCCCTGACCTACGACATGAAACTGATCGGGGAAGAATTCTCAATCGATTTTGCTTTCCTATCCATAGGCGACAATTTTACAATGGGAATTACCGATGCCATCAAAGCTGCGCGATTAGTGGGCACTGAAAAAATCATCGGTATGCATTATGACACTTTTCCTCCGATAAAAATTGATCATGAAGTAGCACGCCACAAAGCGCAACAGGCAGACAAGAAATTAATATTAATGGAAATCGGGGAATCAATCGAATTATAATACGTGGGATGGGGAAAATAATCGCAATTGCCAATCAAAAAGGTGGCGTAGGAAAAACAACAACCGCCATTAACCTGGCAGCAAGTTTAGCGGTGTTGGAAAAAAAGACATTGTTGATCGATGCCGATCCGCAAGCAAATTCCACTTCCGGGTTGGGGATCGATCCGAAAGAAGTTGAAATTGGTATTTACGAATGTATGGTGGATGAAGCCGATCCTTCCGAAGCAATCGTGGCCAATGATCAAATTAAATATTTGTTTACGCTTCCCTCCCACATCGACCTTGTCGGTGCTGAAGTGGAGATGGTAAACCTCGAAAGGCGCGAAGAAAAAATGCGCGACACGCTCGCGAAGATCAAAGACGATTTCGACTACATCATCATTGACTGTTCTCCTTCCTTGGGATTGATCACCATCAACGCATTGACAGCAGCGGATTCTGTAATCATTCCGGTACAATGTGAATATTTTGCATTGGAAGGCTTGGGCAAATTGTTGAATACCATAAAAATTATTCAAACACGATTAAACCCTGATCTGGAGATTGAAGGGATTTTATTGACGCTGTACGATTCGCGTACCACGTTGGGCAACCAGGTAGTGGAAGAAGTAAGAACCCATTTCAAGAAAATGACGTTCGAAAATATTATACCCCGGAATGTGAAATTGAGTGAGTCGCCAAGTTTTGGTGTACCGGTGATCATCCACGATGCCGAAAGCAAAGGGTCCATTAGTTATTTGAATTTGGCGCACGAAGTGTTGGCTAAAAATGCAGTGTTGAAATGAGCAAGCGAAAAGCATTGGGAAGAGGATTGAATGCCTTGTTGAGTGACAGTAAATCCACTCCGGAAGACAAACTGGATGTGGACATCAATAGCCCTAAAAAGGAAACCGTAGAACCGAAAGGTATTGCGGAAATCGCCATCAATGAGATTGAGGTAAACCCCTATCAGCCGCGTACACACTTTGATCAGGAGGCGTTACAAGAACTTGCTGAATCCATTAAAGTGCACGGTATCATCCAACCCATTACCGTACGGAAATTAGCGAGCAAACAATATCAGTTGATTTCAGGGGAGCGCAGGTACCAGGCGTCAAAGCTTGCCGGACTTGAAAAACTTCCAGCTTATATCCGTGAAGCAGACGACCAGCAAATGTTGGAGATGGCGTTGATCGAAAACATCCAACGTGAAAACCTGAACGCGATAGAAGTTGCATTAAGTTATCAACGGTTGTTGACAGAGTGTAACTTAAAGCAAGAAGAATTAGGAACACGTGTTGGTAAAAACCGCGCGACTGTTACCAACTATCTTCGGCTTTTAAAATTACCACCCGATATTCAAATTGCTGTGCGCGATAATAAAATATCGATGGGACATGCACGGGCGTTGATCAATGTTGAAAGTGCTGATCGTCAATTGTTTTTGTTTAGCAAAATTATCCGCCAGGACCTTTCTGTACGGGATGTTGAAAAACTGGTGCGCGAGCTTTCAAATAAATCTAACACACACGAAACTGAAACTGTAGCTTCCCCGCCAAGGGAAATTACCCAGTTACAATCTAAATTGTCATCACACTTTGGTACGCGCATTGTAGTGAAAAGCGATGGAAAAAAAGGAGAAATCAAAATCCCATTCTTGTCGGTCGAGGACTTGAACCGGATTTTAGATATCTTGAAGATGCAATGATCCGAATCCTTGTCTTATTACTTTTCATCACCACAGTAGCGATTGGTCAGGAGGTCGTTATTGAAAGTGATTCGCTGGCGGCACCAAAGCCACTGGTTACAGGCGATACCACTATTGCCATTACCTCCTACGCATCGCGCTATGATCCGCAAAAAGCATTATTGTATGCTGCTGTTTTGCCAGGCCTCGGGCAGGCCTACAATAAAAAATATTGGAAAATACCCATCGCCTATGGAGGGTTTATTGGTATTGGCTACGGTATAAAATGGAACAACGATATCTATCAGGAACTCAAGCGTGGACTTTATTATATTTTGGAAACCGGGGAAACCACGGGGCCGCCTCCTTACGAACTTACCGAACAACAGTATCGCAGCAACATTGACAACTTCAGGCGCAACCGTGATTTTATGTACTTGCTCTTTGGGGCCATGTATGTACTTCAGATTGTAGATGCGCATGTGGATGCCCACTTAAAAGAATTTGATGTAAACCCGAATCTCCAGGTCCGCATTCGGCCTTCCATGACAACGGATCCATTGATAGGAAATCAAACGGGGTTATCTTTGGTGATAAAATTTTAAGAACCCGTGTTGCTTGAAACAATATGATGCTGTATGCGCTACACTGTAATAGAAATGCCTTTGCAATCATTCACGGAAAGATCGCCAAGAAATCGCAAAGTTTCTGCGCCCTTTGCGCGTGCTTGGTGGCCTTTGCGCGAAACTTGAAATTAGCGAACATACTTGCACAACCGAATACCAACGCTCATACTAATGAAGGGTTGATGGAATTTTTGTTTTCACTAAAAATTTACAAATGAGGATTTTACTTTTAGGTTACGGCAAAATGGGCCGCACCATTGAAAAGATAGCCCTTGACCGCGGGCATGAAATTGTTGGCCGTATTGATGTAGACAACCAACACGAATTGGATACCATTGAGGCTGATGTGGCCATTGAATTTTCGGGGCCAACAGCCGCGTTTGAAAATATCACAAAATCTTTTGAACGAAATATACCGGTAGTGTCAGGGTCAACCGGGTGGTTGAGTAAAAAGCATGAAGCAGATAAAATCTGTAATGAAACGCGGGGTGCGTTTTTCTATGCTTCGAATTATAGCATGGGTGTCAATATCTTTTTTAAGCTGAATAAATTTTTAGCGAAAATGATGGACGAATTTCCGGAGTATGAAGTGCGGATGGATGAAATACACCACACGGAAAAAAAGGATGCTCCGAGTGGAACGGCCATCACCCTAGCAGAAGGTATCGTTGAAAATCTTGTCCGCAAAACTGCTTGGGCAGCCACGGAAGGCATCGCAGAAGAAAATGAGATCGGGATCAAATCGTTTCGTATCGACTCCGTGCCAGGCACGCACACCGTGATGTATTCCTCCCCAATCGATGACATCGAAATACGCCATGTAGCCCATTCACGCGAAGGATTTGCCAAAGGGGCTGTGTTGGTGGCCGAATGGCTTGCCGGCAAAACAGGGGTATTCGGAATGGACGATTATCTAAAATTCTAGGTCGGTTAAAGGAAAAATGGTTTTATTTGCGACTTCTTAAATAAGCTGCTACAGATATGAATTGGAAATTTTGGGAAAAAAGTAAGGAAACGAAGAAGGAAGCCCCTAAATCCAAAACCCGCGAATGGGCCGATGCAATCCTTTTTGCAGTTGTTGCTGCGACTTTGATCCGTTGGTTGATCATGGAGGCCTACACCATCCCTACCCCTTCGATGGAGAATTCATTACTGGTTGGCGACTTTTTGTTTGTGAGCAAATTCCACTATGGAACGCGCACGCCAAAGACACCCTTTCAAATCCCTTTGACCCATCAAAAAATATGGTTTACGGAAATCCCATCGTATGTAGATTGGATTCAATTGCCGTATTATCGTTTGCCGGGATTCACCAGTATTAAACGCAATGATGTGGTGGTTTTTAACATTCCACCAAAAATGTTGAACGACAACAAAGACTACCCTGTCGACTTGAAAACCAACTACATCAAAAGATGTGTTGCGCAATCCGGGGACATCTTAGAAATAGATAATGGTGTTGTCAGTGTTAATGGTGAACAACAACCGGCACCACCCGACATGCAATTCAGTTATGTAGTCGTTGCCAATGGACAAATCAACGAACGCAATCTTGAAAAGCTGGGCTTGAGTGTGGAGGATTATGATCTTACTGCGCGCTTAAGTGGAGATAAGGTGCAGTATAAAATGCACCTCACAAAAGAGAAAGCGGACGAAATGAAAGCACTTCCGTATATCACTTCCATTTCACAAGAAGACAACACCGGTGAGCAAGGAGCCTTTCCGTATTCTTATTATTATGGATGGTCTCCATCGGAAGGCGAGAAAAATTATTCCAATTGGACGGTCGATGATTTTGGCCCATTATGGATTCCTAAAAAAGGTGAGTCAATTGCCCTTAATGATTCCACCCTTGCGTATTACGGTACCATCATTCGAAATTACGAAGGCAATGATGATGTGAAGATTGAAAACGGTAAGCTGCTCATCAACGGAAAAGAACTAACCGAATACACCTTCAACCAGAATTACTATTTTATGATGGGTGACAACCGTCACAATTCGTTGGATTCCCGCTACTGGGGTTTTGTTCCGGAAGACCACGTAGTTGGAAAAGCCTTCTTCATCTGGCTCTCGATTGATCAGCATGCGAGTTTCTTTAATAAGATTCGGTGGAGTAGGTTTTTTAAGGTGATAAAATAGATACTAGTCGCTGGATTCTAGTCGCTAGTATCCAGAATCCAGCATCTAGTATCCAACTACCAATCGATCTCCGAAAACCCTTTGCTTTTCAAATAGGCATTCGTTTTACTAAAATGTTTGTTCCCAAAAAAACCGCGGTCGGCAGAAAACGGTGATGGATGTGCCGACATTAGAACAAGGTGCTTGCTACGTTCAATGATCTCCCCTTTCTTTTGCGCATACGCTCCCCACAGCAGGAACACAACATTTTTCTTCGTGTCGGAGATGTGTTTGATCACGGCATCGGTAAATTGTTCCCATCCTTTATTTTGATGTGAACCAGGTGAAGTGGAGCGTACCGTTAAGGTTGCATTCAACAACAACACACCCTGCTCCGCCCATCGGGATAAGTCACCGGATTGCGGAATCGGTCTGTCCAAATCGTTGTAAATTTCTTTAAAGATATTTTTTAAAGAAGGTGGATGCCGGACACCATCGCGCACCGAAAAACAAAGTCCGTTGGCCTGGCCCTCACCATGGTACGGATCCTGGCCGATGATCACCACACGCACCGCATCCAGGTCGCAATGGTCGAATGCTGAGAAGATTTCCTTTCCGGGAGGATAAATGGGTGCGGTAGTATATTCCTCCTTTACAAAAGAAACCAGTTCTTGAAAGTAAGGTTTATCAAATTCAGGTGCCAACGCTGATTTCCAGGCGGGGGAAATTTTTACATCCATTATCAGGTGATTCTGCAAGTTGGGGCCAAATTAGGTTTCAATTCAGCATTTCCCCAAATTCCGGGGAATCCTTATGATAAAAATTGCGTTAGTAAAATTTAAGCGCTTGATTTTCAATCGCTTTGAGCATTAGGTATTAAAAGCTATTGCTACATTCAAAAAATTAATACTTTTGAACCGGATGGTTACTGAAATTACAGAAGGAATAAAAGTTTGTGTTGAGACCGAATATCAACCAGCATACTCGAGCCCGAGTCAGTACCACTATGTGTTTACTTATAAAATCACCATCGAAAACCACAGCGAATTTACTGTTCAGTTGCTGCGCAGACATTGGTTTATTCACGATGCCGGATTTATGGCGCGTGAAGTCGAGGGTGAAGGTGTCGTTGGCCAACAACCTGTATTGGAACCCGGACAGAAACATGAGTATGTTTCGGGCTGTAATTTGAAGTCGGGCATTGGAAAAATGGTGGGGACCTACTTAATGGAACGCATTGTAGACGGTACCAAGGTAAGGGTCAATATACCATCGTTTACCATGATCTCGCCCCTGCGCCTTAATTAGTGATCAACCATCAAGTAAAGTCGTACATACGTTATTGGCTTGAAGCAGTAGACCATCACTCGCTGCACTCCCCATTTCTTTTTGATTTTTATACAAAGGTCCTTCTTTTAAAAAATGATCGTAGACAATTCGATTCAATCGAACGGGTTCGTCAGCAGCTCGTAACGGATACGCGAAGTATTGCACTTCAAGGTTTTGGTGCCGGGTCAAAACATTTTGAGGACAGCAATCGCGCGGTAAAGGCGATTGCCCGTACGAGTTTAACACCAAAAAAATTCTCAACGCTTTACTGGTCCATTGCAGACTACTTTGATGCAAAAGCGATTGTTGAATTGGGTACGGCATTGGGCATTAACACGGCATACCTTGCAAAAAAGCTTGCAACACGAATTTCCACTTTTGAAGGGGAACCTGAAATTGCCAACATCGCACGCGCAACCTTTTCGGAATTAAACCTGACCAATGTTGAATTGATTGAAGGAGATATCGACAAAACCCTTCCCCTCCGTTTAAATACAATTGAAAAAATTGACCTGGCCTTTTTGGATGCCAACCATCAATTGGCGCCAACCCTTCACTATTTTGATACGATTGTGAAAAAAATCCATTCCAAAAGTGTGGTCATTCTGGACGATATCCACCAATCAAAAGGGATGGAGGATGCGTGGAAAACGATCCAATCGCATCCGCTAGTATATTGTACACTTGACCTATATCGCTGCGGAATTGTTTTTTTTGACCCCTCACTGAACAAACAACACGTTGTTTTACAGTTCTAATCCATTGATTTCCTAAGGAGATACGCTATTTTTGCGCGGAACATTAAATTCTCATGAACGAAAAAACACCCACCCCTAACCAGCCAAACCCTCAGCCGGTAGCACCCGCGAAGAAATCGAACAATAAGATTGCTTTATTAATAGGCTTCCTTGCAATCGTGATCATTATTCAGGGCGTTAAAATTTATCTTGATAGCCAGGAGAAACAGGAAGTAAAAGAGCAGCTCACCTCCACTGAGGAGCAGTATGCCACAACGATGCAACGCCTTACAGAAATACAGGCGGAGTTTGATTTAAAAATTGCAGAGATCGAAAGACTGGGGGGTGATGTTTCTGAATTACAAGCCGCAAAAGCCGAAATCGAAGAAGAATTGAAACGCTCAAAGCGTGCGAATGGCAAGGTCATAAAAGACCTTCGTGATAAGGTGGAGGGTTATGAACAACTTCTTTTGGTGAAGGATGAGGAGATTGAGAAACTCAAGTCTGTGAATAAGGAGTTGTTTACTGAAAACGTTACCCTAAAAACCGAGAAAAATCAACTTGGTGATTCCATCAACAGATTATCACAAAGCAAAGAGGTTTTGGCCACAAAAGTTGCCATCGCTTCCCAATTGAAGGCTGAGAACATCAGAATTGTGGCGGTAAATGATAAAGGAAAAGAGCGTGAATCACCATTCAAAAATAGACAGGTAGGACAAATCAAGGTCGATTTCAATTTGGCTGAAAACAATGTGGCCCCGGTGGAAGGAAAGAAAATCATCATTCGGATTATCGACCAAAACAACCAGGTAATTTTCGATGTGGCCCGCGGGTCAGGAACATTTATGGTGAATGGAAAAGAGGAATTCTATACAGCTGCACAGGAGATCTTGTTCGACAATACCCGCCAAAAGCTGAGTTATTTGTATGATAAAGGCTCCGACTATGCCGGAGGAACCTATACCGTTGAAATTTATACCGATGATTATTTGATCGGAAGTGGGCAATTTGTAGTAAAATAGGCGATATCGCCCATCTATCCCTTATAAAGAAATGCCCCGGATTTGTCAATTCGGGGCATTTTTATACCTTTGCAGCCTCAAAAACTAAAACTAAAACACATGAGTAATTACGAGACGGTATTCATTTTAAATCCCGTTTTATCTGAAGATCAGATGAAGGATACTGTCGATAAGTTCGTGAATGTGTTGAAGAAAGCAGATGCCAAAGTTCTTAATATTGAACATTGGGGCTTAAAAAAGCTGGCCTATCCAATCCAGCATAAGTCTACTGGTTTCTACAACCTTGTCGAATTTTCGGCCCCCCCTCAGTCCATCAACGCGTTGGAAACTGAATTCAGAAGAGACGAGTCGGTTATGCGCTTCTTAACTACGAGCTTAGACAAGCACGCAGTGGTGTATAACGAGCGCAGACGCAATGGCGCATTCAAGAAAGATAAAACTAAAAAAGAAGGGGAAACAGTAAAATGACATTATTTAACGAACCAATCAAGCGTGCGGAAATTAAGCCAAAATACTGCCGCTTCAAGAAAAATGGAATTAAGTACATCGACTACAAGGATCCTGATTTCCTTATGAAGTTTGTTAACGAGCAAGGAAAAATCCTTCCGCGCAGACTTACCGGAACGAGCATTAAGTTTCAGAAAAAAGTGGCGCAAGCTGTAAAGCGTGCCCGTCACATTGCTGTTCTTCCTTACGTGGGAGATTCTTTAAAGTAGTCGTTAATAAATTAACTGAACGATCATGGAAATAATTTTGAAACAAGACCTCGCGGGTGTTGGATATAAAAATGAGGTGGTATCGGTAAAGCCAGGATTTGGTAGAAATTACCTTATCCCCCAAGGACTTGCCATTCTTGCCACCAAGTCCAACCAGAAGATGATGGCCGAAAACAATAAACAAGCTGCTCATAAAGCATCTAAAATAAAGCAGGATGCTGAAGCATTGGCAGCTTCTATTGGTGACTTTGTAGTGGAACTAAAAACAAAAGCAGGAGATACAGGAAAAATCTTTGGATCGGTTACACCGAACCAGGTATCGGATGTATTGAAAGCAAAAGGTTTTGATGTTGACAGAAGAAAGATTGTCTTCAAAGTACAACCGAAAGAACTAGGGGAATATACAGCTACCCTTGATCTTCATAAAGAAGTGAAGCATGAAGTGAAAGTAGTGGTGGTTGCTGATTAAGCGAAGCCAATATCCATAAAAAAGAGGCCGTTCATTTTGAATGGCCTCTTTTTTTTTCCCGTCTGACCGCT
>JBGTGG010000304.1:0-8848 GCA_041746855.1 Cyclobacteriaceae bacterium
TTTTTTTATCTTAATTCTGTACTATTTTACCCCTAGTTTTGAACTTTTAGTGTTTGGAATCCCGCTAAAATTGTAGCGTACAAATCAAACACAGATGAAAAAATACTGGAAAGAATGGATGTTGGGATTGCTGATAATCGCAATGTCCCTTTTAATTATTTATTTCATTTAAAAACCAAACTCAAACTTAAACAACCAATTATGGGCAAATTATTACGATCAAGTTTAAAATACTGCGCGATTATAGCAGTGTTTTTTTCGCCTTTTCTCGCAAGCGCACAAACCACAATTACCGGGGTGGTCAGCGCTGAAGATAATGGGGAGAAGCTACCAGGAGTTTCTATTCGCTTAGAGGGAACAACATCAGGTACAATTACCGATAGTGACGGACGCTATTCGATTCAAGCACCAAGTGACGGTGTGTTGCTTTTCTCGTTTATCGGATACGAAACGAAACGCGTTGAAATTTCTAACCGAACACAAGTAGATGTTGTGTTAACCGCAGACTTTACATCACTCAGCGAAGTCGTGGTAGTAGGGTATGGAACTGTCAAGAAAAGCGATTTAACGGGATCAGTTTCATCAGTGAAGTCTGAACAATTGACCGCCTATCCTGCAATCAATGCGGAGCAAGCATTGCAAGGTCGCGCTGCTGGTGTACAAATTCAATCCAATAATGGTGCACCTGGTTCTGATTTTAAAATCCGTATACGCGGAGCCTCCTCTATCAATGCGAGTAGTGATCCAATTTTTGTAATCGATGGATTTGTAGGCGGGATTTTACCTCCCCCAGAGGATATTCAATCAATGGAAGTTCTAAAAGATGCATCTGCCACTGCGATTTATGGTTCGCGTGCTGCCAACGGTGTCATCATTGTAACTACAAAAAAGGGCAAAGCAGGAACTACCAACATTCAGTTCAACTCTTCCTATTCTTTTCAAGAGGAAATCGGTCGATTAGATTTGTTAAATGGTGAACAATTCACTGATTACATCACAGAAATTAATCCTGGATATGTTTCTTCTGGTGAGAATACAGATTGGCAAGATGAAATCTATAGACCAGGTGCTATTCAAAATTATTCGCTTTCCGCTTCTGGTGGAACTGAAGACGTTCGCTACTATGTTGGGGCAACTTCGTTTGATCAGAAAGGCATTATAAAAGGTTCGGACTATGGTCGATTCTCCGTTACTTCCAATTTAGATTTTACTGCAAGCAAAAATGTAAACATAGGTCTCAATTTGTTTGCGCAACGTGAAAATCAAAATGGAACAAAATCGCAAGAGGGTTCTGGTGGTGCGAACAATACGGGTGTTGTTTCTTCTTCCTATAAGTTTATGCCAGATCAAGGAATATACAGACCAGATGGATCGTATACGACTGCATTGGTTGGAGACCCAACGGACAACCCAGTAGCAGTTGCAAATGAATATCAAAATGAGACCATAGCAGATCGTTTTCAAGGCAATGTATATGGTGAGTTTAAAATTTTAGAATCATTAAAATTTCGCACTTCCTTTGGAGCCTCCGTAAATAACGGACGTACAGGAACTTTTATCCCCACAACATTAAACCAAGGAAAAAACGTTGGTGGCGAGGGTAGTATTAACAGCAGTAAACGTACTAATTTCATCAATGAAAATTATTTAACCTATACCACTACTATTGGTGAAGATCAATCGCTTACGGTATTGGGTGGATATTCTTTTCAGAAATTTACCAATGAAACGTGGGGAGGTCGCTCGCAATCGTTTATCTCAAATACTGTTTCCTTTTGGGATTTAGATGGGGGTGCGATTGCGCAACTGCCTAATTCTTCTTTTTCTGAATCAGTGATTTCTTCTTACTATGGTCGTCTCAATTACTCTTTAAAGGAAAAGTACTTGTTTACATTCAATGCACGCTATGATGGTTCTTCTAACTTTAGTAAGAACAATAAATGGGCATTTTTCCCATCCGGTGCAGTAGCCTGGAATATGAAAAATGAAAATTTCATGAACGATTTAGAATTGATTAGTTTTTGGAAATGGAGGGTAAGCTATGGACTTACTGGTAATCAGGCCATTTCACCATATGAATCACTCGCACGTTTTAGTGCTGTGTATACTGTTGTTAATGGTGTACCTGTAAATGCTGCCCGACCGACTTCGGTTGCAAATGATAACCTTACTTGGGAAACTGCTGCGCAATTTGATATTGGTGCTGACATTGGGTTATGGAATGATCGGTTAACATTGACAGCGGATTACTACAATAGAACAACTTCAGATTTACTATTTGACTTGCCACTGCCACCGTATTCAGGATTTCCAAGTGTTTTAAGCAATGTTGGAAAAGTAGAAAACAAAGGGTTTGAGTTTAGCGTGGCTTCACGGAATTTAGTAGGGGAGTTTAAATGGAATTCTGATTTCAATATTTCCTTTAATAAAAACAAAGTGTTGGAACTACCTGATGGAAATGATGTCTTTGCGGGATCACGTCCTGGCCATTTGGTAGGCATTAGTGGTTCTACCCAAATTCTCCGTGAAGGCTATCCGGTAGGAAGCTTCTGGGGTTATGAGTATGATGGTGTATACCAGACTGGTGACACGTTTATTCCAGGGGCTGGTTTTGAACAAAGTGCAGGAGGTGAAAAATTCCGTGATATTAGTGATGATGGAAATTTGAACAGCGAGGATCTGGCCATTATAGGAAATCCAAACCCGAAATTTACCTGGGGCTTTTCAAATGATTTTAGTTGGAGAAATTTCGACTTGAATATTTTCTTTCAAGGCTCGCAAGGAAATGATATCCTTAGTTATACGTTGTTAGAGCTTGAAACAATGTCAGGATTTAATAATTCAACAACTCGTGCATTGGATCGCTGGACACCCACCAACACCGATACCGATGTACCGAAGGCTTTTGGCGGAAGATCACAGCGTGTATCCTCTCGATGGGTATTTGATGGAAGTTATGTACGATTAAAAAATATTGCACTGGGTTATTCATTGCCAGCATCAGTTGTTGAAAAGCTAATGATCCAAAAGCTTCGTGTATATGTGAGCGCACAAAACATCCTCACTTTTACAGATTATCCAGGCATCGACCCGGAAGTAAACTATAGTTCAGGAGGATCAGGAACTGCGTCTAATCAAAACTTGGGCTTAGACTATGGTAGTTATCCCAACACTAAGTCATTTACAGTAGGATTATCGATTGGCTTTTAATTTTAAAAACAATAGTTATGAAAAATATAATTTTAAAAATATTTCTAGCAAGCTTTTTTCTTTCTACTATCGGTTGTGCCGACTTAGAAGAAAATCCGATTGGATTGTTAGCGCCCGAAAGTTTTTTTAAGACAACAAAGGATGTAGAGGTTGCTATTTTCGGGGCGTATGGAGTGATTGCCTCAGAACCACTTTTTGGACGTCAGTTTTCATCTGCCTTAATGTTGCGTAGCGATATGGTAGACATCGGAAATCGTTCCACTTCAGCTGAACGTATTCAGGTGAATGACTTTAATATGGATGATCGCAACGGGATGGTGGCTCGATTTTGGCCGGTTTGGTATAGAGTAATTAGTGCCGCCAATTATGCAGAGTCTGGAGCAAATAGTTTGGGATTGTCGGATGTAGAAATTAATCCTTACATAGCCGAAGCCAGATTTATTAGGGCCTTTAGCTATTACCACATGGTGCGGGTTTTTGGTGACTTGCCGTATATCGATTTTGCGGTAAAGGATCCATTGGCATTGAACACGATTTCAAAAACCTCAGAGGAGGATATTTATCTTGGAATTAAAGAGGATTTGGAATTTGCCAAGCAATGGCTTCCAGATTCCTATGCTTCGGATGTAAGAACAAGACCAACAAAAGGAACTGCTGCTTCCTATTTAGCCTCGGTACATCTTACGCTTGGTGATTATGCAGATGCATACACTGAAGCAAAATGGGTGATTGATAATCGGGCTACTTATAATTATAAACTGGAAGGTGACTTTCAAAATCTCTTCCGTGCGGAAAATGGAGACGATTTACAGGAAACTATTTTTGCATTTGATTTTTTAGGCCAGCAACGATCAGGTGAAGGTCAAAATGATGACCTGATTGGGCCAATGGTAGGAATAAGAAATGCTCCCGAGCTTGGATTTGGTGTAAATGTTCCTGCTTTGGCTGTATACACTACTTGGAATGAACTTGACTACCGTAGAAAAGTAAGTTTCACGGATTCAGCTTTTCTGAACAACGGACAATGGGTAGGGTATAATAATTTCCCGAATGAAAAACGACCTCACATTGCTAAATGGAGAAGGTATCCGGGCACATCAAATGCTGACGGAAGATATTCAGATTTTAACTATGCGGATTTTAGATATGCCGAAATTTTACTGATCGCTGCGGAAGCACTTGCTGAATCAGTTGGTGTAAATGCAGAAGCAGAAGGGTATGTAAATCAAGTGCGCGCCCGCGCCCGGAATTGGGCAGGAACACCCACTGCTTTTCCGGCAGATGTAACTCCAGGCATGAACAAAACTGATTTTATCAATATGGTGCTTGAAGAGCGCAGATTGGAATTGGCATTTGAGTGGAAGCGGTGGTACGATATTAAAAGACGTAATCTAGGTGATTTGGTATTTAAAGGACCGGGTTCGCTTGAACCCCGTACTTTGTTCGATGCGACTCGTGATTATTTAATGCCACTACCGGCATCCGATTTAATTCAAAACCCAAATCTTGCACCAAATAATCCAGGATACTAAATAGGACTAGTCAGAAGCGAGGATACTGGGAAATGAATAAAATTTTTATGCTTGCGATGGCACTTGCACTAATTGCATGTGTTGCGCAAAGAAAAGAAAATGGCGAGAGAATGGTTTCGAGAGTGGAGCCGGGTGTAATAGCCCGGTTTCCTTTTTTACTTTCCCAAAAGGTTGATTCCACAAGAATTCCAAGAAGCATGGAACTAGATGGCCAGGTTAGAGGTGTATCCTCGCACGACTGGACGAGTGGTTTTTTTTCAGGAACTTTGTTATCCATTTTTCAACTTACAGGCGACTCATCTTTTCTACAAAAAGCACAAGAGTGGCTTCCTTTTATTGAAGTAGAAAAAAACAATGCTGGTACCCATGACATGGGTTTTAAAATATATACCAGCATAGGAGAAGCATTTGAAATTACTGGAAACCAGCATTATCGAGATGTAATTGTAAGCAGTGCTAAAACCTTAAGCACAAGATTTAATCCAACAGTGGGTAGCATTAAATCATGGGATTGGGGAGCGCGGGAAGGCTGGCAGTTTCCGGTCATCATCGATAACATGATGAACCTTGAGCTTTTGTTTGAGGCAACTCGATTGTCGGGTGATAGTTCTTTTTATCACCTTGCCAATACACATGCAAGCACGACCATGGCCAATCACTTTAGGGAAGATAATAGCAGTTATCATGTTATTGATTATGATCCTGAAACAGGTGAAATTCTTAAGCGAGTGACCCATCAAGGATTTTCGGATGAATCGGTTTGGTCGCGTGGACAAGCGTGGGGATTGTATGGTTTCACAATGGTGTATCGCTACACAAAGGATAAACGCTATCAGGAACATGCTATTAAAATTGCGGATTTTATAATGCATCATCCACTAATGCCGGATGACCGCATTCCCTATTGGGATATGAATGATCCTGCTATTCCAAATGCGCCACGAGATGCATCAGCAGCCGCTGTTATCGCTTCAGCTTGTTATGAATTGTATTCGCAAACACAGCATCAGGAGTATATGAATTTTGCCAATGCAATCATCGCTTCGTTATCATCGAAAAAATATGTATTGAGTTCCGATGCGAAAATTCCTTTTATACTTGATCACAGTACCGGTAATTGGCCAAAAAATGATGAAATAGATTCACCAATCAATTATGCTGATTATTATTTTCTTGAAGCGCTTTTGAGAAAGAGGCGTTTAGAAAAAAATAAGGTATTGAATGACTAATAAAAGAATAGAATCGTAATTTTCAAACTATGAACAAATTAGTATTATATCTACTCGTGATTAGTTTTCTTACATCCTGTAAAACTTCTGTTGTGACGCATGAGGTTAAGGTAAAAAATAGCCTTGATATTGAAAGAACGGAAGTGGTGACAATTAGGCTTTCTCAACTAGGTGTTCTTCCTGAAGGAGCATATTGGGTTGTAAAATCTGAAAATGAAAATGTCCTACGTCAGTTGATCGATAAGGATGAGGATGACGTGATGGATGAATTAGTATTCCTTGCAGAATTAAAGCCAAGTGAAGAGAAAGTTTTTACGATAGAATCTTCAACCGAAGAGCAAAAAATTGAAACGGATATTCGCACCTACTCGCGGCTCGTGCCTGAACGCATTGATGATTATGCTTGGGAAAATGATTTGGTAGCATTCCGAACCTACGGCCCAGAGGCACAACGCTTAGTAGATGATGGGGAAAAAGGCGGTACGTTATCAAGTGGAATGGATTGTTGGTTGAAGCGTGTGAATTATTCCGTGATTGACAAGTGGTATAAGAAACCTGCCGAAGGCGGCACTTATCACAAAGATGATGGTGAAGGATATGATCCGTATCATGTCGGTGGTAGTCGTGGTTGTGGCGGAATTGGTGTTTGGATTGAAGACTCGCTTTTCGTTTCTAAAAATTTTGTGTCCTATAAAAAAATTACGGATGGACCGATACGTAATATATTTGAATTGACCTACGCACCTTGGGCAGCAGGAGATGCTTTGGTAAAGGAAACCAAACGGATTACCATCGATCTTGGAAATCAACTTTATAAAATTGAAGAGTTGCTTGAACCGGACACTGCATTGCCAAATGTTACGATTGGCATTACGCTGCATGAAGGAAAAGGAATAACTTATGCAGATTCACTAAAAGGTGTCTTTAGTTATTGGGAAGCCATAGATGATTCTGAAATCGGTACAGGAGTGGTGATTGATCCTTCAAAATTTATTGGCTATGAAGAATATCGGACTACCAAAAAAGATTTGAGTCAACTTCACATCATGGCGAAGCCAGAAAGCACAGTATCATACTTCACCGGATTTGGCTGGACAAAAGCTGGCAGTATTACTACACATCAAAGTTGGAATACTTATCTGGAACAATTTGCATTGCGATTGCAACATCCGCTGGAAGTTATTCTTGAATGAAAAGATTGATTCCATACAAGAGATTTATTTTAACAGCTTTTCTGAATAGCATTGCATTCCTATTAGCATCTCAAAATCAATCGATAAGAGAAGAAGTAACAGCGGTTCTTAAAGATCACATTGAAAAAGAATCCGCGTGGGCACTTCAACAAAAACCCATCACCATCGCTGCATACTCCTCTTCCAGAAGTGCTGGCACTATTCATGACTTCTATTCGGAAGGGGACTATTGGTGGCCAGATTCTACAAACTTGGAAGGACCATACATACAACGCGATGGAATGTCCAACCCCGATAACTTTACAGCGCATCGGTTAGCTATGATTCGGTTTAGCAGAATTATTGGCGCGCTAACGTCTGCCTATATCACTACGAAAGATGAACGGTATGTAAAACATGCCCGCGTACACTTGAAAGCGTGGTTCATCTCTCCTGAAACCAAAATGAAACCAAACCTCCTTTTTGCCCAAGCGATTAAGGGTAAGGTAACGGGTAGAGGGATAGGAATTATTGACACGATTCATTTGATGGAAGTAGCGCAAGGTATAATGGTGATGGAAGAGTCTGCTGAATTTCCACAGGAAGAATTAGCGCAACTAAAAGATTGGTTTAAAAATTATCTGCAATGGCTCACTACTCATGAGTATGGCATTACAGAGATGAATGCAAAAAATAATCATGGGACTTGTTGGGTGATGCAAGTCTCTTCCTTTGCAAAACTTACGAGCAACACCACGTTGATGGAATTTTGTCGCGATAGATTTAAGAATGTATTGTTGCCAAATCAAATGGATGCTGATGGAAAATTTCCACTTGAACTTAGCCGAACGAAGCCGTATGGATATTCAATTTTTAATCTCGATGCCATGGTGATGATTGCTCAGATCCTTTCCGATTCAAAAAATAATGTATGGCAATACAAAACATCCGATGGTAAATCCATTTTTAAAGGAATTGAATTTTTGTATCCATTTGTTGACGAGAAATCAAAGTGGCCTTATGATAAGGACGTGATGTATTGGGAAAACTGGCCGGTAGCGCAACCATTTCTTGTCTTTGGAGCGAACGCCTATAATAAAATTGAGTGGTTGACAACATGGAAAAAATTGGAGAATGCTCCAACGAATGATGAAGTGATTCGAAATTTACCCATTCGCAATCCGTTGATCTGGATAATGTAAGGTAAACAAAATTGAACGAATTGAGAATGAAAAAATATTTGCTTTTGATTGTAATCTTGGCGTCCATCAGTGAGATGGCCTTTAGTCAACAGCAACTTAGACTCAATGAAGGTTGGGAATTTTTGAAGCAAGATCTAGGTGGAATTTGGGAAGCGGTGCGTCCCGTGGGAGTCGGCAATCCAGAGAGCGTTCCACTATGGGATGCTGTTACACTTCCACATTGTGTTAATGCACTGGATGCTGTAGATCCGGATGTGAATTACTATCAAGGGCCAGCCTGGTATCGAACGCAAATAAAAATTCAGAATCCGTATGAAGGTGGCAGAACATTATTGCATTTTGAAGGAGCAGGACAGAAATCGGAAGTCTTTGTCTATACAACAAAGGTTGGTCAACATACGGGTGGCTATGATGAATGGACGGTGGATATTACTGAAGCTGTGAATGATTTTAGTACAACAGAAGTTTTTCAGAAGCAATTTAATGGAAGAATACCCATATAC
>JBGTGG010000305.1:0-12503 GCA_041746855.1 Cyclobacteriaceae bacterium
GCGATTAAGGCGGGGGAGAAAATCTATCATTGAAGGTTGCATAAACCATCAGCAAACAAGAATCAAAACTCGGTCTATTTTACGTTCATCCATCATACAAGGGTAAAAATCCTAAATAATTACACTCGTTTATGATTCGAAGGTAAAAATTACGCTCGTGCAAGCTTGTTTTTGGCTATCTATCATTGAGATTATTCGTATCGCAAACTTTTAATCGGGTTTATAGTTGAAGACTGTATTGTCTTTATGCTCACGGTTAAAGCAGTCAGCAATACCAGCATCAAAACGGGAAGTAAAAAAAGTGAAACATCAAGAGGCATTTGATAAGCGTACGTTTCAAGCCAAACGCTTATCAATTGATAGACTATAGGAACTCCAACGATACATCCCACAACCACTAACTTTGCATAGTCTTTTGATAGAAGCGATACAATATTTAACACTGTAGCTCCAAATACTTTTCTGATACCAATTTCTCTGGTCCTTCTGTTTACCGTGTACAGCGATAATCCAAACAATCCAAGAAATGAAATGGTAACAGCCAATAGTGTCAATATTCCAATGATTGCCCCAACTTGAATATCCGATGTGTATTGCCTATTGAATTTTTCATCCAGAAAGTAGTAACTAAACACATTGTCGGGATAAGTTTCCATCCACCTTTGCTCAATGCTGGCAATTGTATTGGCCATGTTCTCGCCAGCAATTTTAATCGCATATGCCGGGTTTCGGGGATAACCCTGCATATACAACATTGGTTGAAGCTGGGTTTGGAGCGAGCGAAAGTGATAATTCTTGATTACACCTATAATTTCAAATCGCCTGCTTCCAATAAAAATGACTTTTCCCATTGCGTCATCTATGTCAGAAAATCCAAACATTTTACAAGCTTCTTCATTGATTAAAAGTGTTTTCCTATCACTTTCAAGATCGGGAATAAAGTTTCTACCTGCTAGTACGGTAAGATTAAAAACATCCAGAAATTCAGCTCCGATGCTGACTATCCTGCTACTGTATCGATACGGTGCATTTTCTTCGTTCAACGTAATATCAGCACGATGCCAATCAATTTCAGATCCTGGAAAACTTGATGCGTAAGTCAGAAGACATTCGAAGAACTTCATTTTTGAATGGCTCAAACTTGTTTACGGTTGTCGCGTCAGTCAATACAGGTGAATCGATTATCAAGGTTTGGTCAAGCGAAATTCCAAGGTTTTGATTCCTGATGAAGTCTACTTGCTTTTCAATTGCAAACACCGCTGTAATTAAAATCAGTGAAATGGTTAGCTGCGTCACCACCAATATTTTTCTTAATGCAGATCTGTCTGCGAATTCATTCAATTTTCCTTTTATTGATTGAAGCGGTTTAAATGATGAAAGAAATAAAGACGGGTAGAGCCCTGATATTAATACCCCGAACAAAAGCGCAATCAACAGCATCAAGTATGTTATTGGCATTTTTAAAATCAATGTGGAGGATGGTAGTTGGAAAAGTGATGCCACTAAAGGCCAGGTAGTAAAAAATATCAAGATTGCGCATACAAATGAAATTATATTGAAGACTAACGATTCAGTAAGAAAACGAGTAATTAACTGTAATCGGCTAGCGCCAATGATTTTATGAATACCAACCTCTTTTATACTTTCTAAAAATCGCGCAGTTGTAAGACTTATATAGTTAAACCATGCAAGCAATAAAACAATCAAGCCAAGACCGATAAAAAAATTTACCGTTGTCGCTCTTCCACTTCCATCTAAAGCATGTAAGCGAATTTCACGTATTGGTTCCAATAAATATTTGTCGCCTGTATCATCCTGGTGGTGTTGTTTTACGACCAGCGCAAGTCCTTCCTTTAGCTTTTCCGGATCAATATTCTTTTCCAACCGAACAAAGGTGGTGACATTGCTCCAAGCCCAATTCTCATCCCAGGCTTGCTCGCTTCTCGGTGCCAATATCATATCAAAATTTTGGTTGGAGTTTGCCGGAATATCATCAAATACACCTTCCACCGCGAACGCTTTCATTTCAATATTTGCTCCCGGAAACCCAATCTCAAGAGATTTACCCACTACATCTGTTCTGCCAAAATATTTTAGGGCGATTGATTTGGAAATAACGATAGACTCTGCAGTAGAAAGTATTTTATGATTATTTCCAGTAAGAAGGTTGATTGCTAAAATGTCAACAATCGAGGGGTCAGCAAATACAATTCTACTTTCAAGATTTCTTATCTGGTTTTCAGGACTATACACAACCGCCCCTTCTTTGGAACTGAGTCTGCCAATTTTCTCAATATCAGGAAGCGTTTGATTCATCGCATAAGCAAGTCCCGACACAGTTTCTTTTGAAATACCTTCGAAAACTCCATTGCTGGTATTGTATAGATTCACCCGATACGTTCGATCTGCATTTCTATTGAATTGTTCAAAACTATATTCAAACCAAACAAATTGAGTGATAAACAAACAAACTGTGAGACCGGCAGTTAAACCAATTAGGTTTATAAAAGAGAATGATTTATTTCTTGTCAGCTGACGCAGAATAATCTTGATATTATTAGCAATCATAGAAGTGGGTTTACTGGTAAGGGCTGTCGTCTATTTCATCTGAACGTTGGTGGTTATCCGAAATTATTCATTAGCATGTCACTTTACAACTAAACCGTTTATTTTTAGGGTGTTGTTTTATCTAAGCCCACACGAAACAAACTAGAATGGACAAACCTGGATTAACGTCCCGTTTCGTCTATAATGAAAATTCCAATACCCTCCGAATTATCTATTATTCTTGACCATTTAGTTAACCCTTTTGCTTTATAGACTATTAGAAGATCAGCAGCAGCTAATGCTGAAAAAACGAAGCCGTAAGCTACTAGTGCAAAGCTCCCCTTGTAGAGTCCAATAGCTGCCGGAACTAAACCTAAAAGAAACGCTGGAGCGAGTGTCCCAATCCAAAATCCAATTCGATTAATTGGTTCTTTGCAATGGGTATAGAAAACCAAAGGAAATTTTATCACTCCGAACGAAATGGACTTAAGGCCCTTTGAGCAAAACAAAGAAAAACAAACCCCATGTATCAATTCATGAATTGCTATTCCAACGATAACAAAAAGAAAGAAGATGATGTAATTGACACTTGAATGCCAGAATATTTCAATTCGCTTCAGTGACAAAAAAACCTTACACTCTAAAATAAAAGACTCACCCCAAAAGTAAAAAAAGGGCGTCAAGTAAATGAATAAAAAAAATAGCGAAATCCTAAATGAGAATTTCTGTAATTCAGCTGTGGTAGCAGTGATTTGTCTCATCTATAAAGCAAAATAATAATATCTGAGTTGATGAAATACCAACTCAGATTATTTTCCCGAATTCAAGCGCTTTTATTAGACAAATTGGGGATTTCGCTAAACATTACTGGCTTCATCAATCAAACTGTTTATTTCTGTCTTTAACAAAGGGAGATGCGAGATTACTATCGACCAAATGTTTTCGTCCGAAATATTATCGTAAGCATGAATGACTTGATTTCTTAATCCAACTATTGCCTTTGCACTTATTATTTTCTCATCAATACCTGAATTTCTCGTTAATATTCTATTCATGGCTTCGCCAATGATTTCAAGGTTTCGCTCTACAGCCCTTTTCAACATTAGATTTTTACGATATTGAAAAAAGTCCTTGCCCGTGTCTTTAAGAAAGAACTCAATTTCCTCAATTGCTAGTTTTATATCGTACAACCATTTTAAAGTTCTTTCATCCATAGATCAATTCCTTTGACTTATTGATCGAACGGATAAGAACTGGGTTTCTCAATGTCTGTTCTTCAACAAGATCAATTTTGCGTCCCAGCAATTCTTCAATCTGATTTTTGAGGCTTATGTAATTTGAAAAATACCCTTCTAATTTAATGGGTTTAAATTTTACCAAAATATCGATATCACTATCCTTATTAAATTCCGGATTCAATACCGAACCAAACACATACATTTTGTCAACCTGATGGTGACTACAGAGGTTTTTCAAGGTTTCAATATGATCCTTTATTAGTTTCATGTACTTACGTGCTTTGTAAAGCATTTTATCTATTCCAAAAATAAGGAAAAACGAAACACAATTGAAGACGATTTGAAAGGCAGCACTCCTATATAAAGGCTTATCTTTTAATATTATAAGTTAGTCCATTCCACCTAAACCCCTTACTTTTGAGGGTTTTGTTTTATCCAAGTCAACGCGGTTGGCTTTTTTATTATTCCTATGACGATTTCCTATAACTGGCTCAAAGAATACATTACCATCACCGAAACCCCGGAAGAACTCGGGCATCTCCTTACCGGTACCGGTCTGGAGGTGGAGTCGATCGAAAAATTTGAATCCATTAAAGGTGGACTGGAAGGCGTTGTGATCGGAAAAGTGCTCACCTGCGCCAAACACCCCAATGCCGATAAGCTTTCGGTCACTACCGTGGATGTGGGCGGTGAAGCTCCGCTGGATATTGTTTGCGGGGCATCGAATGTGGCAGCGGGACAGAAAGTGGTAGTCGCTACACCGGGCAGTACCTTGTATCCCTTCACGGGCGAACCGTTCCAAATCAAAGCATCAAAAATCAGGGGCGAGAAATCCGAAGGAATGATTTGTGCCGAAGATGAAATTGGATTGGGGCAAAGCCATGATGGGATTATGGTATTGGATACCGATCTACCGAATGGTACTCCGGTATCGGAATACTTCCAACTTGAAACGGATTACATTTTCGAAATCGGCTTAACGCCAAACCGTGCCGATGCGATGTCGCACATTGGTGTGGCGCGGGATATCAAAGCGGTAACAGGACGGGATATTCGCTGGCCATCTACTGACAATTTTAGAATTGATAACACCACTAAAAAAATCCCAGTAACGGTAGAAAATACAGCCGCGTGTCCACGGTATTCTTCACTTACGATTTCCAATGTTACCGTTACCGAATCACCAGGCTGGCTGAAAAACAGATTGCGTTCGATTGGATTAACACCGATCAACAACATTGTAGACATCACCAATTATGTGTGTCATGAAATGGGGCAACCGCTGCATGCGTTTAATGCGGATGCCATCGCGGGCGAAAAAGTGATTGTAAAAACCCTGCCAGCCGGAACCAAATTCAAAACACTGGATGAAAAAGAACGCACGCTCACCGCGAATGATCTAATGATTTGCCATGCAAGTGAAGGCATGTGTATAGCAGGTGTTTTCGGTGGGATCGGATCCGGCATTACCGAAACAACTAAAAATGTGTTTTTAGAAAGTGCGAACTTTTCTGCAGAGTACATTCGCAAAACGGCTATGCACCATCAACTGAAAACAGATGCATCGTTTCGTTTTGAGCGCGGCACCGATCCGTTGATTACGGTTACAGCACTAAAGCGCGCAGCACTGTTAATAAAAGAATTGGCGGGCGGTGAAATCTCATCTGATATCACCGATGTATTTCCAACCCCGATTGGAAACCGTGAAATATTGGTACGCGATAAAAACGTAACCCGATTGATCGGAAAAGCCATCCCGCGAGAACGGGTCTTTTCGATTCTTGAATCACTCGATATCGTCATCATCCATAAAAATGAAACTGAATTTACGGTTTCGGTTCCACCGTATCGTGTAGATGTGTTGCAAGAAGCAGATGTAATTGAAGAGGTGTTGCGCATCTACGGTTTCAACAACATTGAACTATCTGCATATGCAGGTTCTGATTACTTAGCTGAATTTCCAGAAAAGGATATCGATAAATTTAAACGATCCATCAGCGAACTATTGGTAGCGAATGGGTTCTATGAGATTGTCACCAATTCTTTAACGAACCTCGCGTATCAACAAAAACACAATTTGACTTTCAAAGGCGAGCCTGTTGAAATGCTCAACAAATTAAGTGAAGAGCAAGGTATTTTGCGTCAAACGATGTTGTTCACCGGATTGGAGGCGGCAGCCCATAATATCAACCGGAAGCAAAAGGATTTGAAATTGTTTGAATTCGGAAAAGTGTACGATAAAATAAATGGTGGCTACGAAGAAGAAGGTCGCCTTGCGGTGTACATGACCGGAAACAACGAAGCTGAAAACTGGCGGAATCCGAGCAAACCGGTCAGTTATCACGATTTGGCACAGGAAACGGTTCATATCTTTCAAAAAAGTGGTTTGTCCAACCTAAAAGAAGAATCCGTTGACCATCCTTTATTGGAATATGGAATTCGTGTGCTCTGTGGACAAAAAGAAGTGGGAATTCTCGGGAAGGTGAAGAGCAGTTTATTAAAAGATTTCGGCATCAAGCAGGATTTGTTTTATGCAGATTTCTCTACCGCCATTCTCTTTAAGAAATCGAACCCGAAAATAGTAGTGGAAGAGGTTTCAAAATTCCCGGAAGTACGAAGGGATTTGTCGCTGGTGCTGGATCGAAAAATCAGTTTTGCAGAAATCCAGGCATTGGTAATCCAAACCGAAAAACGGTTGATCAAAAAAATTACGGCTTTTGATGTGTATGAAGGAAAAAATATCCCGGAAGGAAAAAAAGCCTATGCATTGGCCATTATACTCGCTGACGATAAAAAAACGCTTACTGATAAAGAAATAGAAAAGACGATGGCCCGACTCATGACCGCATTTGAACAGCATTTAGGTGCAGTTATCCGGAAGTAAATGTGTGAGGATAAAATAAATTTGATTATTATTACTGCTAGTTAGTAGTAACCGTTTAGGCACTACTTTTAGCCAAATACGCTATAGATGGATCAAGACTTATTAAAAACCAATCTTGCCGGATTGGAGCGCAAGATTACGGTGCTTATCAATGAGCACAAGAATTTAAAAGACGAACTCAAAGGTCTAAAAGTTGAAAATCAAGAACTTAAGTCTGCTATAAAGGCACGTGACGAGCAAATTGGCAATTTTAAAAATCAGATTAAAATCACTAAAATTGCGGATAGCATAAACCCGGAAGACGGAAGTGCTTCGGAGTTGAAGAAGAAGGTGGATGAATACATTCTTGAAATAGATCGTTGTATCGCTCACTTTAGTAAATAAAATAAATTGTAACGACCCCTTAATGGAGGACCTCTCAATAAAGATCAAAATAGCTGACCGCGAATATCCGATGAAGGTAAAACTTCAGGATGAGGAAAGAATAAGGACGGCTGGTAAGCTTATCAACGAAAAGCTAAAGTCTTATCGAGAGCAGTTTGGCATAGAAGACAAACAAGATTTGTTGGCCATGGTGGCTTTTGATAGCTTGGTTGATAAAATGGCTATTGAAGATACCCATCAGGTAATTGATGAAACCGTATTTGAAAAGGTAAATCAGCTAAACCACCTCGTTTCGCAATCTATTTTATAATCTTCGCTTCGTAGTAGCATGTTGGATGCGGGTTTGCTAGAACCCTAAACACTACGTTCATGTCAACTGACTATATTATTATTCTGCTGGTAAGCCTTCTGGCTACGGTTATCCTAAGTGTTGTTATTGGCAACATCCTTTCTAAGAAAAAATACAAGCGCAAAGCCAAAGAACTTGAAGCGAAGAACACGCTCTTAACAAAAGAGGCTGAAATTATGGCCGAAAACATGAAGCGCGACAAGCTTCTGGAAGCCAAAGAAAAGATTCTGAAGTTAAAAAGTGAGTTTGAAGAAGAGGCCAATCGTAAGAAAAACCAAATCATCACCAACGAACAAAAAATCAAGCAACGCGAACAATCCTTATCCAAGGAATTGGAACAGGTAAAAAGAAAAGAAGCAGAACTTGACGATGCGAAAGAGACCCTTTCGACTCAAATGGAACATGTGCGCAAGCGCAAAGAAGAACTGGATTCATTCAATGATCAGAAAGTCCAGATATTGGAATCCATCTCCAAGCTAACTGCTGATGAGGCCCGGGAGCAACTGATTGCTTCCTTAACGGATGAAGCTCAAACAAAAGCTTCGAGCACCATCAAAGACATTATGGAGCAAGCCAAACTTACCGCTACCAAAGAAGCGCGGAAGATTGTGGTGGAAACCATTCAACGCACCGCTACTGAACATGCAATCGAGAACTGTGTGTCGGTTTTCAATATCGAAAGCGATGACATCAAAGGAAAAATCATTGGTCGGGAAGGAAGGAATATTCGGGCATTAGAAGCGGCAACCGGTGTTGAGATTATTGTGGATGATACACCTGAGGCGATTATCATTTCTGGTTTCGATCCGGTACGAAGGGAGATCGCAAGATTGTCGCTGCACCGTTTGGTTCAGGATGGCCGCATTCACCCCGCGCGCATTGAAGAAATTGTAGCGAAGACTTCCAAAAACATTGAAGATGAAATAACCGAGACCGGTGAACGCACAGTAATCGATTTAGGTATTCATGGATTGCATCCGGAATTGGTAAGAATGGTAGGAAGAATGCGCTTCCGTTCATCTTATGGTCAGAATCTATTGCAACACTCACGTGAAGTTGCCAACCTCTGCGCAATTATGGCCGCAGAACTTGGCCTCAATGTAAAACAAGCGAAGCGTGCCGGTCTGCTCCATGATATTGGAAAAGTATGGCCGGAAGAATTGGAGAAACCACACGCGATTGTGGGAATGGAACTGGCGCAGAAATACAAAGAGCACCCGATTGTTTGCAACGCCATTGGTGCCCACCACGATGAAATTGAAATGACACATGTGATCTCCCCTATTGTGCAGTCTTGTGATGCGATTAGTGGTGCACGGCCTGGCGCAAGACGTGAGGTGATGGAGCAATACATCAAACGTCTACGCGAATTAGAAACACTCGGTGTTAGTTTTGAGGGTGTAGAAAAATGCTATGCGATTCAAGCGGGGCGTGAGTTGCGTGTAATTGTTGATGCCGAAAGGGTAACGGATGACAGAGCCGGACAGTTGAGTTTTGATATCTCACAAAAGATTGAGCGCGACATGCAGTACCCGGGACAAATTAAGGTTACGGTTATTCGCGAGATGCGGAGTGTGGCGTACGCGAAGTAGTCTTACCCGTCTGACCGCTCTAAGCGGTCTGACGGGTAAAGTGCTCTCGATTGACTATCGGAAGTAGTTTTATTATCGTTGCAGTATGACAATCGAACAACGTAAACTGGAACTTATTACCTGGATATCGGCAATTCAGAGTGAAGGTATTATTGAACGAATTGAACACTTACGTCAAAACCCAGAAAGCTCGATACCCGATACGATTCTGGAACTTCTACATGAATCTAGCGCAGCCAAACTCGAGGATTGTACAGAACACACAAGTGCCCACAAACTTCTGGGTCGATAGGGCTGCATAAAATCAAAAAATTTTAGCAGCATTATGAAGAAGACCTCCTTAAACTTTCAATTCAAGCACTAGGCCGAACGCTCTCGCTTTTTACTTTTTTTTCAAAATACTCAACAATCTCTTCCGGGCTCATTCCCGTAATTTCTTTCGTAATTATGTCCCTTTGCTCGCGCATGAACTTAACTGCATCAAATTCCTTAGAAGTGTCCAAATATATTCGCTGCTTTCTCATATCCTAAAATTACAAAATTCAAAGGGATCATTACATCCTTAAATCAATTTTAAGCCGATTTCTTAGCTTTGAATTAAATGCCTCACATTTCTCAATCCAACTACAAACCACTCTGGTATTATCCTGGAGGGAATAGTGAAACAATAATACCCAGTCTCTTTCGCAAAGTAGCATTACCGGAGTATGAGCGGCAACGCATTGTAACACCCGACAACGATTTCCTTGATCTCGATTGGCTTAAGCAAGATTCAAAAAAATTAGTGATCCTTTCACACGGTCTGGAAGGGAACAGCAGTCGTCATTACATCAAAGGCATGGCGAAAATATTTTTTCAAAATGGATTTGATGTCCTGGCCTGGAGTTGCAGAAGTTGTAGTGGGGAAATGAACTATCAAGCCAGGCTTTACAATCATTCACTATACGATGATCTTCAATTCATTGTGGATACTGTAAAAAATAATTACGAAGCGATAAGCCTTATCGGATTCAGCTTGGGAGGAAGTTTATCGCTCAATTATTTAGGCCAGGAAAAAGCACCCGATAATCTTTTTGCTTCTGTGAACTTCTCTGTTCCGTGTGATCTGGGTGCAAGTGCCAGATTGTTGGATAAAAGTCCGTACAATTTTTACCGGAATCGCTTTCTTAAAAAGTTGAAAAAGAAGATCATTCAAAAAGCAGAACAATTTCCTTCCCTACTCGATCTAAAAGGAATAGAAAGCATCAAGTCGTTTTACGAATTTGATACACGTTTTACGGCAACCCTTCATCGATTTGAAAACGCAGAAGCTTTTTACAAAAAAGGAAGTGCCAACAATGCCCTTGAAGGCATTACAGTTCCTACACTTCTCGTGAATGCAAAGAATGACCCGATGCTACCGGAGGCCTGTTATCCCTATTCCATCACAAAGAATCATCCCCATGTTCATTTCGAAACCCCAACTCGCGGAGGACATGTTGGATTTCCAACCAAAACAGAATTTAATTGGATGGAAGAACGTGCGTTAGAGTTTGTGCTGCAAAATCACTAACGAAGTAGCTGTACCCAACCTTTAATTGACTGCACCTGCTTCGCTGGATCAATCGTGAAAAACCTTACATCTGCTGCATAATAGTACGCTCCGGCAGAAAGTTCTTTTCCATTTTTATCACGACCATCCCAATTGATATAAATACTCCTGTCCGGATTTGACTGGTAAGAATAAACTTCACCGCCCCATCGATTATAAATTTTAATGGAAACATTTTCAACAAATCGGGCGCAACTTGCAGGATGTAATGCAGAGCATCCCTCGGGTAGATTTTGATTCTCCTTTCCAAATGCACTAAAGGTATCGTTGCATCCATCCCCATTCGGAGTGAATACGTTTGGAAGCTCATAGTAGTAGCAATTGTCGATGCAAACCTCGTTACTAAATTCACTCTCAACGCCATGCTGGTTCACAGCCTTAATTCTGTAACAGCGTGCCGGATACGTTAAAAGACTATCATAAAAATCCATCGTATTGGTTGTTGCTATCAAAACCATATTCCCTTCTTTCTCATTTGATGCATATACATTGTACTTCAATACATCCACACGACATTGGTCAGCATCAAGAACCCAGGAAAGTTGATTTGTAAATTTTTCCTGATCACACAGATCGGATGTACCTTCATCGCAACCCTTTCTTTCTATTGAAGTAATTGGTGGACAAACAGATGTTTCAGTTGTAGGTTGAAGCCAAACCACCTGACTAAAATTCCTGAGCGGACTTTCTATCTTCGGATTCCCATACGATCCTAGTGTTTCTACTTTGTAAGAATAAACTGTATTGGGATCGAGTGGAGTATTGTTAAAGGTGCCGATATCAAAATATTTAAAACCATTTTGAAAAACATCCACACTATCGATAAGCACCAGGCTCTCTTCTCCCAAGCCTGTCCCGCGATAAATCAAATGCTTACCCTGTGGACCAAGTGCATTCGACCAGGGAACTGTAGCCGACCAATTTAATGTGATACTTGCATCATCTTCAGCACCATCCAGATGTACAGAAGAAACGACAGAAGATGTATCAATTGATACAAATGCTTGCTGTGCATTCGGCTTCCATGCAAGCACAACACGGTAATTATATACCACATCTTTAGAGTTGGCCATATTGTCAATCCACAACGTATCCGTAAGCGGGCCTTCATAGATTCTTGAAATATTCAAATCGCCATCAAACCCTTCCGCCCGGTACAATTCATACTGATAAGGGAATGAGTTTTGAAGGAGCTCACGATCATACGGTGTGATCCACGCTATTTTGATTTGACCCGCTGCAACATCCGTCTTCTCAACAGAAACCTTGGTGATGATCGGAGCCTCCGCTAAAATGGGTGCCAGGCAAGTATCCATCGAAACCAAGCTCTCAACACCACATGAATTATTAATCACTCCCAATAGTCGATAACAGTATCGAACACCATCTTGTAATCCATACCCATTATTTGTATCGACAAAACTTAGGTCTGTTGCCGGAAGTTCGGCAATTAAAGAATAGCCCAGACTGGGCATTCCTGTTTCACAGGCGCTTGGGATATACGGTATTTCTGCTACCCGCCTCCAGATTTGAATATTGGAGACCTCCCTGCAGGCATCAGTTCCCCATGCGATAGTTGCTGATCGGTTAGGCAAATCAAGTTCTAATGTCTCAAAAGTTGGCGCAGGGGGCACTACCTTTACACGCCACACCGCATAGGTATGTAAAGGTGCATCCGTTCCTGGGTTATCTGAAATTCTGAACGCAATATGATAATACTGTTCCCGTGCATTTTCACAAGTAGGTATCCAATCAAGGGTTGCCAACGCCTGAGGAGAAGAGGGTTGAAAGGTTGTTGGAGAAAAAGTTGCAGCACTATTATAAAAGATATCCGAAAAAGCCTGTATACGAACCTCTTGATTTTCTGTATCAGCACCATAAATTGGAATGCTTAGATGCGAACCACTAACAACACAGG
>JBGTGG010000306.1:0-8535 GCA_041746855.1 Cyclobacteriaceae bacterium
GAGGAAATGAAATCCCGCTTTGGCGATTTACCGGAATCGATCAAAACGATAAATGAAATCGTCAATAAAATTGAATCGTATTCATTAGAGCGAAATGTACTCCTTCCAAAATTCGATATCCCAAAAGAGTTTAATTCGGAAGATGATTATTTGAAGCATCTATCGTACGAAGGTGCAAAGAAACGGTATGGTACCATCACACCTGAAATTCAAGAGCGACTTGATTTTGAATTGCAAACCATTGCCAACACTGGGTACCCTGGATATTTTTTGATCGTTCAAGACTTTACATCAAAAGCACGGGAGATGGGAGTTTCAGTTGGTCCAGGCCGTGGTTCAGCAGCCGGTTCTGTGGTTGCGTATTGCACTAGAATTACTAATGTTGACCCCATCAAATACGATTTACTATTTGAGCGTTTCTTAAATCCCGATCGTGTTTCACTTCCCGATATTGATATTGACTTTGACGATGCAGGTCGTGATAAAGTATTGAAATACGTGATCGACAAATATGGCAAATCACAAGTGGCACAAATCATTACTTACGGAACGATGGCTGCCAAGTCTTCCATTCGTGATTGTGCGCGGGTGATGGAACTTCCACTAGGCGAAGCAAATATTCTTGCGAAACTAATTCCAGAGCGACCGGGCACTTCCTTGGAGATGGCTTTCAAAGAAGTGAAAGAACTTGCTGATATAAAAAAAGGTACTGATTTAAAAGCAGAAGTATTAAAGCAAGCGGTTATACTCGAAGGTTCTGTGCGCAATACCGGAACACATGCGTGTGGTGTGATCATTACTCCGGAAGATTTAACGAATCTTCTTCCGGTTTCTACTGCTAAAGATTCTGATATGCTGGTCACGCAATTCGACAACAGTGTTGTTGAAAGCGCGGGCATGTTGAAAATGGACTTCTTGGGTTTAACTACGCTGTCCGTTCTGAATACTGCTGTAAAAAATATTAAGAAAAGCAGAAACATCGATATCGATATCGACAGCATTCCGCTCGATGATGAAAAAACGTATGAGATGTTTCAACGTGGTGAAACTACTGGCACATTTCAGTTTGAATCGGTGGGGATGCAAAAATACTTGCGTGGACTCAAACCCGATAAGTTTGGCGACTTGATTGCGATGAACGCCTTGTATCGACCAGGTCCAATGGAATACATTCCGTTGTTCGTTGACAGAAAGCACGGTCGTGAGCCCATTAAATATGACCTTCCAGAAATGGAAGAGTTTCTCTCCGAGACGTACGGAATTACAGTTTATCAAGAGCAGGTGATGTTGCTCTCGCAAAAACTTGCGGGCTTCTCCAAAGGTGATGCTGACGTGTTGCGGAAAGCAATGGGTAAGAAGCAGAAAGCTGTACTTGATAAAATGAAAGACAGGTTCATCGATGGTTGCAAAGAAAACAATCACGATCCCGAAATCTGTGAAAAAATCTGGACCGACTGGGAAGCGTTTGCGCAATACGCATTTAACAAATCACACTCTACGTGTTATTCACTAATTGCATACCATACTGCTTATTTAAAAGCAAATTATCCGGCTGAGTATATGGCCGCAGTATTAACACATGCCCAAAATAATTTGGACAGTGTTACATTCTTTATTGAAGAATGTCGAAATCTCGGCATCAATGTATTGGGGCCGCACATCAATGAATCGGGCGTTTTCTTTGAAGTAAACAAAAATGGAGAAATCCGTTTTGGGCTTGGCGCAATTAAAGGAGCAGGAGAAGCAGCTGTGGAGGCCATCATTGAAGAGCGAGAGAAGAATGGAACCTTTGAAGACATCTTTGAATTTTCACAACGCGTGATCCAGCGATCAGTTAACAAGAAAACTTACGAATGCCTCGCGTTGTCAGGAGCGTTTGATTGCTTTGCGGATATTCATCGCAGACAGTACGTTTTTGCCAATGACGGTGAAAGCAGTTTGTTGGAAAAAGCAATTAAGTACGCCAACAAACTTCAACTAGAAGAACAAAGCGCTCAGGTAAGTTTGTTTGGAGAGGCATCGGGAACGGCTATGCCGAAACCTAAGATTGAACCGATCGAACCCTTTAGTGAAATCGAAAAACTGAATTTAGAAAAAGAGGTAATCGGTATTTATATTTCCGGGCATCCGCTTGACAATTTCCGTTTTGAATTGGAAACATTTTGCACTGGTTCTTGTAGTCAATTAAATGATATTGATAGTCTGGAAGGTCGTGAACTGAAATTGGGTGGCATTGTCACGCACATTGAAAACCGCATGACCAAAACCGGTAGACCTTTCGGGAAATTTACACTTGAAGATTATCGCGGAAGCTATACGTTCATCATGTTTGGTGAGGACTATTTGAAATTCAAGAATTTCATGTCGGTAGGTTGGTTTCTTTTTATCGAAGGATCTATTATCCGCAACAACTGGGGACAAATGAACCTGGAATTCAAAATCCGAAACATTGAATTGTTGAATGAACTGGGTGTAAAACGTAGCAAAGGATTACAACTTCGTATCCAATCAAAGGAGATCACCAAAGAGTTGATTGGTAAGATCGAAGATGTTTGTCAACTGCATACTGGTTCAACGCCATTGTTTTTAAAAATATCAGACGAGAAAGAAAAAATTTATTTAGAATTGATGTCTCGGAAATACAGAATAAATCCGGTCAACGATCTGGTAAAAGATATGCGGAAGCTGGCGGATGTAGAGGTGGAAGCGATGCTTTAAAAACAGAACTATTTTATCACTCAAGCCTTTTTGTGCTCAAGCGCCAGATTCCGTATTGCTTCGTCCAGATGTGAAAAAATTTTTTCTTCTGTTCTTCCGTATGAAAATCTCCGATTTGCTGCTGGTACTCTATTCCTGTGGTGATGACTGTTACACTGTCAATAGGCGTTATCTCTTCTACCATTCTGTATAAGGCAGTGTAATATGGAATGCCTCCTTTGCTAGAAACCAGTGATTGCGTTTCATCAAGTGTGAAATCTCTCGTCCATAAGGTCATTAATCGAAGACTGTCCCTTTTTCTTAACGCTTCACATTCTTGAGACTCAAGTAAACTTATTCTTTCTATGATTTCAGTGTTTACAAAACTTGATTTCTTAAACATGACATTATTTCCATTCTTCACTTCCCAAAAAACAGTCGCTTTCCCCCCATGACCCCGGTTCATTGAATAGTTTCGATTGGTGGTTGATGAAGTTGTCGAATCCAAAATTTTTGTAGTATCACTAACCTGAGAATAGGCGCAGGTATTTATCAACGTTGCTAACAATAAGAGGGCCGTTGCTCTCATTCTTATGAATCCATTCATATCTCAAAATACAAATAAACCTTAGACTTCCATTTTTCGATAAAGAAAATTTGAGCGATCTCAATGAAAAGCTAAGGTTTCCACCTCTCGGATACCAACCATTTCCAACTGAATGTGTTTACTCATTGCCGTTTCCCTAAAGGCGGAAAATATTTCAAGAATATCATGATCTATGTAATTACTCTTCGTACCATCAATCCGTACGATCGAATGCTCCGGTATATCATCCAAAATCTCTTTAATCCTTCTCTTATTTAGAAAACTAACGTTTAGGGCCAGCACTATTTCATAATGATCCACATTATCAATTTCCCGATACTGCATTTTATATCCAGCACGATAAGTATGCTTTACTAAAAAGTAGATTGCGTATATGATCCCAATGACTACACCAATTAGCAAATCAGTAAAGAGGATCGATACCACCGTTACTATAAATGGAAAAAACTGTTCTCTCCCTTGTCGATAGATGGCAAGCATCATTTCGGGTTTAGCCAGGTTGTATCCAGTACGAACGAGAATGATGGCCAACACTGCATACGGTATATGATTGAGTATAGAAGCTGCAAATAGGATCGCTAATAGTAGCCAGATTCCATGTAAAAATGCTGAGGACTTTGATCTTGCTCCTGCTTCAATATTTGCTGATCCCCGAACAATTACAGCGGTGATGGGAAGCCCACCAGCAAGTCCTGAAAAGAAATTTCCAATCCCCTGTGCAACGAGTTCTCGATTCTTAAGTGTGATCCGATTATCCCGATCCATTTTGTCGATGGCCTCAACACTCAAAAGAGTTTCAAGTGTTGCTACAAAACAAATCAAAACAGCAACTTCCCATACTGCTTTGTTATGGAGCAGGGTCGAGAAATCCGGAAAACTAAATTGCCCCAGTAAATTATCTGGGATGGTAACAAATTGCGAAGGGTTAAGCTGTAAGCTGGGGATAAATAAACTAAACAAAAGCGCAGTGAACGATCCCACCAGAACGGTCAAAAAAGAGGCCGGTAAAAAAGGAACCTTATATGCGAATAACTTTTTCCAAAGCATTAAAAAAAGAAGAGAGATGGCCGCAACCAGAATGGGCCCCAACGCAATGCTTTCATATAGATCCGTAATTTGATCAAAGCCATGGTTTAAGGTTAGGATATTAAAAAACTTATCACGCCAGAAGTCAGGCTTATCATACCCGATCAAGATGGGGATTTGTTTCGAGATTAGAATAATGCCGATCGCTGCCAACATACCTTTGATAACCGAAGAAGGAATAAGATGTGTAAATCCACCTAATCGGAATATACCCAATACTATTTGTAGCACTCCGGCAATGGAAACCGCCAGAAAAAAAAGTTGAATATCACCAAGTCTTAAAATGGCTGCAGCCGAAATGGCCGTAAGCCCAGCCGCAGGTCCGCTTACACTCATGGATGAATTACTGATCATTGGAATGAGAATACCACCAATGACTCCTGCCATAAGTCCCGAAAAAACCGATACACCTGAGGCAAGTGAAATCCCCAGGCATAATGGCAACGCGACAAAGAATACGGTAATGCTTGCTTTTAGATCATATCGCAACACGGACTTTACTTGGATGGCCGCATCCAGTAAAGGCTTCATAAACGGAAAGAAATGTTTTGAGATACGTTATGGCCAAGCACTTTCAAAATAATTCTCCCCGATTTAATCGAACGTAAGTCCTAAAAATTCCTTTTGCTTTCTTTACATTATTGAACGCCTCTGATGGCAGCTCTTCAGCTAACGTAGTCTTAAGCGTAACAATCATATTCATTAGGTACGCATCTTCACGTCTGGATTCCTTCGTCTTTCCAAATTGGAGAATAGAATCCTGAATCACTTGTTGGAGTTCAACCTCATTAGCCGCACCCTTTATTTTCCAAACTACTTCATCACAAAATGCAACCATTTATTTCAATTTGTCACAAAGGTACCGTTCATTCCGCTACCCCGCACTGAAAACGATCAACCTTTCCGTTGACAAAAGTCAATCATCTTGTTGAATAATGAATGTATCTTGATAGCTGAACGGAGAGAACTACAGAATTATGCTTACAAATTTTCTTACAGAAAATTTCAGATTAAAAACAAATCAGGTTTTTGAAGGCCTCAACGCAAACGAATTAAAATTGTTGATGGGGGTTTCTGTAACCCATACCTATAAAAAGGGCGAAATTATTTTTCGCGAAGGCGGAATCCCCACCGGGATATTCTATGTGAAATCAGGAATGGTAAAGAAATACAAAAATACAATTAAAGGTAGGGAGCAAATTTTTTATCTCTGTGGAGAAGGTGAATTACTGGGTTATCATGCCTTACTGAGCGAGGGGCATTACCCGGATGCCGCTGCGACCATCATAGATTCTGAAATTACCTTTATTCCAAAAGACAACTTCATGCAGGTGCTACGGAATTCAACAATACTTTCGAACAGCTTACTAAAAGCATTAGGGCTTGAGTTTAATTTGTTTATCAATAGTATTACTATTCAGGCTACTAAAAGTGTACGTGAGCGATTGGCATTCAACCTGCTCATCTTAGAACAAAAATTCAAATCGCCAAAAATGGATATTACCATTTCAAGAACTGATCTGGCCAACATGGTGGGCACTGCAAAAGAGACTCTTGTCCGGCAACTTCAAGAATTTAAGTATGCCGGTATTATTGATAAGACCGATAAGACCATTCGTATCCTTGATAGGAAGAAAATTATCAAAGAAGCCAACCTGACGCTCCAAGTTGATAAGCTTATTATGTGATCAATAGAAGAAAGATATCGGTTATATGGATCTCCCAGTTCGCAAAAACACCAAGCATATAATCTTGTAACGGTTCAGGAAATTCTTTGCCTAGCATGATTTCCGTATTCGCATCACTCGCACCTTGGCTCGTATATCGATCAACTTTTTCAACACCTGCACCACCTTTAAGACCTACAAAAGGGAGATACTCTCCCTTTCACTTCTCGGAAATATCGAATAAACCCAGTTAACGATTTGGTGAAAGAAATGTGGAAGCTTTCAGATGTGAAAGAAATTTCGCTTCTTTTCTTCAGAATGATAATCACCAATCTGTTGTTGGTATTCTGTTCCAGTGGTCATAACCGTTACACTGTCAAAGGTCAATTATTTTCTCCGTGATTTCAGAATTTGTAAAGCCTACTTCTTCTTTATAGGTTACGTTTTTTCCATCCTTTACTTCATACATTCCAAATGCTTTCCCTCCGCTACTGTAGGTCATGGAATAGTTTCGGTTGGGTACTGTTGCTGAATCCGAAATTTTTGTAGTATCCGCAACCTGAGAATAGGAAAAGATAGTGGTCAACGTGGTCAACATTAGAAGTGCAATTCCTTTCATTTTTATAAATTCATTCATATCTAAAAATAGTACAAATAAACCGTAGGCTTCATTTTCGGTGAATAAAAATCTCATGAATCGCCAGAATTATTTTTTTTGATTAACACACGAGAAGTAAAAAATTATAAACTAAAACTAAAATTGGCTTCTTTAATTTTAGCTGTATATTTATTGAATTCAAATTCATCTACCCGCTGTTCTAAAATTATAATCCATCAAACAATTATTCAAATGAAAATAATCAAGACCCCTAAACGATTCTGGCTACATCTTTTTTTGCTCATCTTATTTCCATCTGCGCTGGTTTTGGCGCAAGATGTGTTACCATTTCCACCTACACCATCGGCAAGTGAAGCGGGACTAACCATGCAAACCTCTACCTATAAAAAAAGAGTGGATAAGGATCGTCTCGCGAAAGACGCCCCTAATATTCTTATCATCCTGATTGATGATGCCGGCCCGGCAACGCCATCTACCTACGGTGGCGAGATCAATACCCCTAACTTAAGTCGTATTGCCAACATCGGAATTTCGTATAATCGATTTCATTCCACGGCTATGTGTTCACCAACACGCGCCTCACTTCTTACCGGTAGAAATCATACCGCAGTAGGGAATGGACAGATTGCTGAACTCTCAAACGATTGGGACGGGTTTAGTGGAACAATTCCAAAAACTTCTGCTACCGTTGCTGAAGTTTTGAAAGACTATGGCTACAACACCAGTGCTTTTGGGAAATGGCACAATACGCCAGCAGAGTTAACCACTTCAAAAGGACCTTTTGACTACTGGCCTACTGGCTATGGCTTTGAATATTTTTATGGTTTTCTGGCAGGTGAAGCTTCTCAATACGAACCACACATGGTCCGTAATACTACCGTTGTCGAGCACCCGGAAACCACACAAGGTCATAACTACTATCATCTCACAGAAGACATTGCGGAAGATGCGATAGGTTGGTTAAGAGAACAACAAGCCTTTTCACCTGAGAAACCCTTCCTTATGTATTGGGCTCCCGGTGCTGTTCATGGACCACATCATGTAGCCAAAGAGTGGGCCGATAAATACAAAGGTAAATTTGATGATGGCTGGGATGAGTATCGCAAAAGAGCCTTTAAGAGACAAAAAGAATTGGGATGGATTCCGCAAGATGCTGCGTTAACCGAGCGAAATGAAACCATGACGGGTTGGAACGATATCCCACAATCTGAAAGAGCATTCCAAAGTAGATTAATGGAAGTTTATGCAGGATTTGGCGAACATGCAGATTATAATGCCGGATTAGTGATTGACGAAATAGAAAAACAAGGCAAACTTGACAATACGCTTATTTTCTACATCTGGGGTGATAATGGTTCATCAGCCGAAGGCCAAAATGGAACGATTAGTGAATTATTGGCACAAAATGGTATCCCAACCACTATCAAGCAGCATATTGATGCATTAGAAAAATTGGGAGGTCTGGATGTTTTAGGATCCCCAAAAACAGATAATATGTATAATGCGGGTTGGGCTTGGGCTGGTTCTACACCGTACAAATCAACAAAATTAGTGGCTGCTCACTTTGGTGGAACACGTCAACCGATGGCTGTTTCCTGGCCTAAGAATATCAAACACGACAATACTCCACGACCACAGTTTCACCATGTAATCGATATTGTGCCAACGATTTATGAAGCTGTTAAAATTGAAGCGCCTAAAGTAGTAAATGGTTTTCCTCAGGATCCAATCAATGGTGTAAGCATGAATTACACCTTTGCAGATCCAAAAGCAGAAGGAACTCGAAAAACTCAATTTTTTGATATCATGGGAAGCCGCGGGCTCTATTATGACGGTTGGTTTGCTTCGGCTTTCGGCCT
>JBGTGG010000307.1:0-2014 GCA_041746855.1 Cyclobacteriaceae bacterium
GCCTACGGCACTTGAGTTTGTTGAAGCGGGCTATGATCCCGGGGTTGCGCCTTCGCTTTCGCTCATGGCTTCACCCCGGGTTACAAAATGGGTCGTGCCTACGGCACTTTCTGGCGGGTCAGAAAATTTTAAAAACTAAAACTTTTTCCATTCTTCCGCATTTTTTAAAGTGTTTTCAATTGCATTGGATTTTCATTGTGTTATAATGTAACCCTGGTAACACAGGGTGTCCCAATGCGGAAGTCAGGTGGGATTGTCGGATGGTATAATTCATCTCTTATACGAAAATCAACCCCGCCGCAAACCGGTAATCCCGTCGAATTTGCCTATTGGGTGAAGTTTTAGTTTTAAGATTTCTAACATAGTAGCATAAAGATTATAGAAAGCTCATAGATAACAAGTACCCCCTTCATGGTATTTGCTTTTGATCTTGTTTCATATAATCCCTCGCAAAAAAGCAGGGCTAAAGCCCGTATCCACATGTCGCACTAACCCTGGACTGAAGTCCTTGTCTATGCACACATTTTCCATGACTGATTTTAAACACTAGATTGTTCAAAATAACATTTCAAGCAATTAGTTATCAGCCGATCTCGAATTTACTTTATCTCCAAAAAGGGATAAAGTAATGGAAACAAATGAACATGTAATCGACAAACGGTTAATAAAAAGGTATCACCAAATGACCGCCTTAATGCTTCAAAAGAACACGTCTGTTATTAATCGACTTTCCTGTAATCGTGCTGATTTAGTAGGTTTGTGTCGATTTGTTAATAATGAACGAGTACCCATGGATTACTTAAAGACTCAGGAGATTTCCAGAGTAAAGGATTTGTCAAAGAATAAACACGTACTGGTTATTCAGGATACTACAGATTTCAACTATAATGACCATATCAATTTTTTGAGTATGGAAGATGAAGATCTTGGACCAGCTGGTAATGATGAAGTCATAGGTTTTTTCCTGCACACGGGTCTGGTAGTTGATACAGCAAATGGATTAGGTCTTGGTTTCAGTTATATAAACGTATGGAACAGACAATGGGACAAGGCAGGGAAGCAGAATCGCAAATACAAACAGCAACCTATAGAATCAAAAGAATCCTATCGGTGGATTGACTGCGGTCTAAAAAGCAAATCCATATTATCATCTGTAAAGGCCATTACAATAGTTGCCGACCGCGAGGGTGATATTTATGATGAGTTTGTTTCTGTTCCTGACCAACGAACAAACATATTGATAAGGTCATGTCAGAACCGATGTCTGGCAGAAGGAGATACTTTATACGAGCGCGTTGAGAATACCAACGTTGACTCAATCTTTAAATTGAAAGTGCGGACCACAAAAAATCGTAAGGGCAGAGACACCGTGCTGGAAATAAAATACACCAAGGTGAAAATCAGTAAACCATTAGCGCATAAGTCGGAAACTGCACATGTTGAAATGTATGCTGTAGAGGCAAAGGAAAAAAGCAACAAAGTGCCTAAAGGAGAAAAACCGATTCATTGGGTACTGCTTACAACGCATCAGGTTAAATCAACTACTGATGCGCTGCAAATCATTAATTGGTATTCCATGCGATGGCAAATAGAGTTACTGTTCTATACACTAAAAACTGCCGCTTTGGATATTGAGTCTAGCGAACTGGAAACGGGCAAAGCGCTTAAAAAATTAACTGTACTTGCATTAGGTGTATCACTTAAAATAAATCAACTGCGGCAAACCCGTACAGATACTACCGGGATACCGGCAAAAATAATATTCACAAAGGAGCAGATAGCGTTGATAAAATTACTGATCCCAAAATATGAAGGTAACACACAAAAACAAATGAATCCATATAAAGAAAATACGCTTGCATGGGCTGGTTGGCTGATAGCACGATTAGGTGGATGGAAAGGGTATGAACGAGAAAGTCCACCAGGAAATAAAACCTTTAAGTGGGGATTGGATAGATATGATGCAATGTTTGAAGGCTATATGCTAACAAAAAATTTGTGTGCATAGACAAGG
>JBGTGG010000308.1:0-19228 GCA_041746855.1 Cyclobacteriaceae bacterium
GGATTCCATGCCCATGGAAATGATCCCAAATTTGATGTGGAGCCAGCAAAATACACCCCCTAAAACAAGGCCACTCACAGCACCAATAAGGGAGATCAAAGCACCTTCAAACAGAAAGATTTTGCGCACCAATTTGCTATCCGCCCCCAAGGCTGCCAATATAGAGATGTCTTTTTTCTTATCGATAGCCAACATCATCAGGCTGAAGAAAACGTTGACAGAACTCATAAACAAAAGGAGAACCAATCCAAGTGAAATAAATAGTTTTTCCATTTTCAATAATTTATAAAGATCAGGATGCTGTTCTTCCGGATTTGAAATTTTAAAGGAATTCCCCAAGAGCGTTTTGATTCTCTTTTGCACCTCATACAAGTCATATTGATCATTAACTTTAATTTCCAATGATGTTCGCTTATCGCCAAATTCCATTAATTCATTGGCAAAATTCAGAGGGACAATGATGTAATTTTCATCAAAGCTCTGAACAATTGAGAATACTCCCCCTGGCATAATGCGCTTTTTCACATAAAGTTTTGAAGGGTCGATTGAGCGGGATGCGGAATTTTTAATATAATAAAGTTCAAGAGTATGTAGTTGATCATCGAGATTGACGGATAAAGCTCCCCTGATCCCTTCCCCTATAATGGCATAAGGAATGTTATTTTTCGTCAATGCAAGCGTTCCGGAAGTAATATTATTATCCAATCTGTGATGATCAATAAAATTATTACTAACACCTTTGATCATAGCAATTTGCTTTCCTTCATTATATTCAACATATGCATAATCTTCAATTACCTCTGTTACAATCTCAATACCCTCAAGATTTTGAAGTGAGTCCCGCAGTCCATTCGTAAATGCAAACTTCTTACCAAGGGTTGTTTCAATCTTCAGTTGAGGATCGAAAGCATTATTTAGACCCCGAAGCAATTCTTCCAATCCGTTGAATACACTGAGCACAATAATTAACGCTGCTGTACCTGCGGTTAAGCCAACTATTGATAAAATAGAAATGATATTGATAAAATTCTTTTTTCTTTTCGAAAGCAGGTATCTTCTCGCGATGAAAAAAGGGAGGTTCAAAATGAGGCTTTGTTATTTATTAGTAGAATCATCTTCCTCCTGGTCAGCAGGCGGTATGTGCAGATCATCAATGAGTTTTTCCAATCGACTGGCCTTCTCCCCCACCTCATCAATATAAAAAATTATTTCAGGAACAATGCGAACATGCTTGCCAATGGAATTTCCCAACGCTTTTCGAATCTCACTTTTTCTTCCATTTATCCTTTCAAGGATAGCAGCCTTGTCTTTTTCGAGCATCATCGTCAAATAGATTTTGGCAACACTTAAATCCGGGCTAACTTTTACTTCCGCTACGGTAATAAAAGCATTTTCCAGAATACCTTTCTTATCGCGCTGAAAAATGTCACTTATCTCCTTCTGAATAAGGCGAGCATACTTTTGTTGTCGAGTTGATCCGGCCATGGCGCAAATATACTACCAAAATATTTGGGGGTTTACTTCCTTCTTTTAAAAAACCTGTTCTATTTTACGGCCAACCATTCTCCTTGAGATTTGCTTTCATATTTTAGAATAAACGATCCATACCGACTCTTAGGGCTACTGCTATTGATGACGTTGCTTTATTTGCCCGGATTTATTGATCTTTCTTCACTTACTTATCCGGAGCTTAAGAATTTTATCTGGGGCGAAAGGGTTCATGAAGGCTTTATGCCCTATACGGGAATTGTGGATTCAGTGGCGCCTCTAAACGCATGGTTTCAAGGGTTAATGGATTTAATCTTTGGGCGGTCTTTGTTGGCTCGTCATATTATCGCTTTCATTTTGATTTTCTTGCAAAGCGCGTTTTTCGGGGTTTTATTAATCGACAAAAAAGTGTTCACGGAAAACACCTACATTCCTTCTTTGCTGTTTTCCTTGTTGTTTTTATTCTCCTTTGATACCATTGCGCTAACGGGAGAATTGCTTGGAGCCGGTGTGTTGTTGTTTGCCCTGAACAAGTTGTACAAAGAACTTGAGTTTCGTGCGCAATTGGACGAGACAATATTCAAGTTGGGGTTGTTCATCAGTGTTGCCAGCTTGTTTAGTTTTTCTTTTTTCATCTTTTTTCCCGGGGCACTGCTCCTCCTGGTTTTGTTTACAAGAAGTACATTGCGCACCTACTTGCTATGCGCAACAGGCTTTTTATTGCCCCATGCACTTTTGATTAGTGTCTATTATCTAAACAGCGCCACGAGTTCCATTTGGGAATATTATTATATCCCTGGTTTTAGTTTTTATGATACGATGCTGGTGGGAGGGAAAAGCATTTTTCTTTTGGCGGCAACTCCCTTGCTATTCCTCTTGTTGTCGTTTATTGTTTTGAATCGGGAATCACGCCTTACCAAGTATCAATCGCAATTGGTACAACTCATGTTCTTGTGGACACTGTTTGGCTTTGTCCATGCATTTTTTACGGATGATTTCAGGCCACAAAGTTTTATCACCTTAATTCCAGGATTTAGTTTTTTTATTACCCATCTGTTTTTAACCATAAGAAGGAAACGATTTTTGTTAATAGGATTTTGGGTGTTTTTTATTGGGATGACCGCCCCGTACTTTTTGATCAAGTACAAAATAGTTGACCTTGTTGCATATGATCAGTTATGGATCAGCACGCCTACAATTAAAGAGAAAAACAAACACGTTTTGATTCTTGGCGATGAGATAGAAGGGTATTTGGAAAACCGTTTGGCGACACCTTTTTTGAATTGGGGTTTATCTTCCCCAATTTTTAAAGAAGCAGATCGCTACGAAAATATGATCACCATCAACAAATACTTTGAACGGGATGCGCCAGCTGTAATTATTGATAGCGAGGAGGTAATGCCGAATGTATTGGAGCGAATTCCACTCCTAAAGAAAAAATACAAGCGCACCCCGGAGGGAAACTACGAGTTGATCAACAACTAATTTTATTCACACGCGTGGCATGGCGCCCACCTTCAAAACCAGTCGATAAAAAGGTATCAACGATTTTTAAAGCAAGTTCAGCAGGGATGAAGCGACCGGGCAAACAAAGCACATTGGCATTGTTATGTTGGCGGGCAAGGGCAGCAAGTTCTTCTGTCCAGCAGATAGCTGCACGGATGCCTTGATGTTTGTTGGCGGTGATGGCGACTCCATTCGCACTTCCACAAACGAGTATTCCCAGGTCAAATTCATTTGCTTCAATCGCATTTGAAACAGGATGTGCAAAATCAGGATAGTCAACAGAATCAGGACTGTGGGTACCAAAATCTTTGAATACAAAACCTTTTTCTTGAAGATGGTATTCAACCAACTCTTTCAAATCATATCCTGCATGATCGCCTCCAATTGCAATTTTCATATGTTAATAATTTTTTATTTGTGCACATATGGAACCCCCAACGTTTTTATCATTCAGTTGGGTGTATGAAATTGATGGGGGTTCATATTTAATTATTCTGATTTTTTAAATTTTCGCGAGCTTCTGCCTTTACTTTTCGCCTTACCACCATTGCAGAAATTAAGATACTGAATTCATACAGCATGTACAATGGAAATGTAATCAACCCCTGACTCAACGGATCGGGAGGTGTTACAATGGCAGCAATTACCAATATAATAACAATGGCATGCTTCCGGTACTGCCTTAAAAATTGTGGTGTTACAATGCCTACTTGAGAAAGAAAGTAAACGACAATGGGAAGTTGAAAAAGAAGGCCACTTCCTAAAACCAATGTTGTCATCGTACCAACATATGAGGTGATATCAAACTCATTCACGATCATGTCACTGATTGAATAGTTTGATAAGAAATAAACTGCTAATGGAGCTAATACATAATAGCCAAAGCAAACGCCCATAAAGAACAAAATGGAAATAGAGAATACAGCACCACGACTATACTTACGCTCTGTGGGCTGAAGGCCAGGTTTAATAAACCGCCAGATTTCCCACGCCACATAGGGGAAAGATACGATAAGCCCGATTACAAGAGATGAAGTAAGGTGCATTGTAAACTGACCGGTCATCAACCTGCTTTGTACTTTAAAAGGAAGATCTTGCACGCATAGTGTTTCTTCCATGTTTACCAGTTCTCCAAGCTTGCACAGCCATTTAAAGGTAGGGAAACTTACATAGGCTGGCGCGAAGATGATATTTTCAAAAATCCATTTGCCTGCAATAAATGCCGCAATGGTAAACCCTAAAATTGCAAAGACTGATCGAACTACGTGCCAACGCAGTTCTTCCAGATGGTCAAGGAAGGACATTTCTTTTTCACTGCTCATACTCAAACTATTTCCTGCCCCAAAAATTATTTATCAATACAAAGGAAACTTCTTCATAAAGCGATTCACTTTTTGCTTTACGCTTTTAATGTTCTTTTTGTCATCCGGTTTTTGAAGTGCTTCATCAATCAACTCAACCACACGCACTACATCTTTTTCCATTAATCCACGGGTAGTAATGGCTGGCGTTCCGATGCGCATTCCTGATGTGACAAATGGTGATTCTGTATCAAACGGAACCATGTTTTTATTGATGGTAATATCTGCCTGGATCAACGCTTCTTCAGCTTTCTTTCCATTTAATTTTTTGGAGCGCAGATCAATTAACATTAAGTGGTTATCGGTGCCTCCGGAAATTATTTTGTAGCCACGCTCCACAAATGCATCCGCCATTGCTTTTGCATTTTTCGTAACCTGAATAACATATTTGAAGTAGTCATCCGAAAGTGCTTCCTGAAAGGAAATTGCTTTGGCTGCGATTACATGCTCTAACGGTCCGCCTTGTGTTCCCGGGAAAACACCTGAATCCAAGATGGAAGTAATTTTTCTCAACTCTCCTTTTGGTGTGGTCAATCCCCATGGGTTATCGAAATTTTTTCCTACCATGATCATTCCTCCTCGTGGTCCACGCAAGGTCTTATGTGTAGTAGTAGTAACAATGTGGCAATGCTCCATCGGATCATTCAACAATCCTCTTGCAATCAAACCTGCCGGGTGGGCAATGTCTGCCAGCAGCAACGCACCAACACTATCGGCTGCTTCGCGCAATTTTTTATAATCCCAATCGCGACTGTAAGCAGACGCTCCGCATACGATTAGTTTTGGTTTTTCTTTTTTAGCAATCTTAATAACATTATCGAAATCAATAAGCCCGGTAGACTCCTCCACACCATAAAAGGTTGGCTTGTAAAGTTTGCCTGAAAAATTTACTGGGGAACCGTGTGTCAGGTGACCGCCATGGGAAAGATCAAATCCTAAAATTTTATCTCCGGCTTTTAAAACGGCCAGCATAACCGCAGCATTGGCTTGCGCGCCTGAATGTGGTTGCACGTTTGCCCAGGTTGCTCCAAAAAGTTCTTTTGCACGATCAATAGCAAGTTGTTCAATTTCATCCACCACTTCGCAGCCGCCATAATACCGTTTTCCGGGAAGTCCTTCCGCGTATTTGTTGGTGAGCACGGTGCCCATTGCCTTCATTACTTGTGGGGAAGTAAAATTTTCAGAGGCAATTAGTTCAATACCATCTTGTTGGCGTTTTTTTTCTTTTTCAATAAGATCGAAGATGACTTTGTCGCGTTTCATTAAGCTTGGGGGGTTGAATCGGAGGGATTAAACAAATGGTTTTAAAATTCGCCCAAAATTAAGATAAGCAGGCAGAATATCTAGATGATTTAAGGATTTAAGATGTATTGATTTAAGATTTGAGGATTAGAAAATTTGAGGATGTGTTGATTTGGGGAATTGATGATTTTAGGGCGCACAACAATCAGTAAATCTAAAATCCCCAATCATAAATAAACTTACCATGATCCGCTTGAGCCACCGCCACCAAAGCTTCCGCCACCTCCGGAGAAGCCACCGCCTCCACTGGACCAGCCACCTCCGCCAGAAGACCAGCCGGAACCGGATGACCATCCACCACCAGATCGGCCGCCACTATTGTTTTTCATTTTTTCAGAAATCTTTTTGCCCCATGCGGATTTTCCAATAAGGAGTTTTAGAATAGGAAATCCAATGGCGTAGGAGATCAGGGTAGTTAGGCCACCTTGGGTACCAAAGATGACCATAGGAAAAGTGGCAAAGAAAACCATTAAGAAACCGTAAAGCCCCCAACCGGCACAGCCCGGTGTGAAGATGCCGATGGTCACAAATACTCCGAGGATGCCGAACACAAAAAGCCCCATAAAAATACGCTCTCCGGTTGTCATCACATTGTCGAGTCCAATACCTCCATCACTATCGGCCACATACTCACCTGCGATCGCTTTCATGATTGCATCAACGCCCGCCACTACACCCGCGTCATAATCTTGTCTTCGGAAGTTCGGTGTGATTTCATTTCTGATGATCTGATTACAGATTACATCGGGCAATGAACCCTCCAATCCTTCACCTGCCTCAATTCTTACTTTGCGATCCGTTATCGCTATTAAAAGTAGAACACCATTGTCTTTATCTGCTTGGCCGAGTTTCCATTCCTCGTGCGCCACACGCATTGAATATTCCTCCAGCACTTCCCCATCCAATGAAGTAACAATTAAAATAGCAATTTGATTAGAGGTAGAGTCCTCAAATGCTTTTAGTTGAGATTCAAGTTGAGAAATTGTTGATGCCGAAAGAATTTCTGCCTCATCATGAACCGGGGTTCCCCAGAGTTCAGGAACAGCTTTTTGTGAAAAAGACAAGGACGGAATTAAAAAAAGCAAAAAGAGAATATTCTTCATAGAAATAATAGGCTTAATCAATCCGAAGGTCATCACGCAATTCATTTACATCATCTGCGGTTTTTTTGAATCCATTTTCGAGGAGGATTTCGCCACATTTTTGAATGGTATGCTCCAGTCCTTCCACCACTTTCCCCATTCGTATTTCTTCAATTAACCCTTCCACCAATTTGTCCCAAACTTTTTGCTCAACCACTTTACTGATTCCTCGATCCGCCATGATAATAACTTCATGTTCGAAGAACGATATAAAAATCATAATGCCCGTGCGATGACGAGTATTGAAAACTTCTTCTTCCAGAAATGCATTTTCAGCACGTTGTTGTGTGGCATGATCGAGGTGTGCTTGCGCTACCAGCAACCTTCTCCAGGGAATAACAACCAGTGGAACCAATGCTCCGATAATTCCCGCTGCCATTACCGTAATAAAGATCAACAAAGGATCGTAGACCGCGAGGGCCGGAACATACCGGTCGAAAATAATGATCGATAAAAAAGTAAGCGATCCAAAAATCAACCCCGACTTATAACTAGCGATGGAGTAATACCCGCTTTGCCCGACAACAACGGGAACAATTTCACCGGAAATTTGACTTTCTGCTTTTCGAACGGAGGCTTTGATGCGCTCCAAATCGGCATCACTAAATTTTTGTCTGACCGTCATGCTGTAGATATCTTAAAGGTAAAGATAAACCAATTTCAAGAAGTCAGTCTTTCAACTTGCTTAAATATAGTTGGATGGTGTTTTCCAATCCCATGTAAATGGCATCACATACCAGTGCATGGCCGATGGAGACTTCATCGAGAAAAGGAATTGCGGTTTTGAGAAACGCCAGGTTTTCCAGATCCAGGTCGTGGCCCGCATTGATTCCCAGCCCCAGTTCTTTTGCAAGAGTTGCACATTCAAGATACGGCTTAATGGCTATTTCGCGGCTTACTAAATATTCGTGAGCATACGGTTCGGTGTATAGCTCTACTCTATCTGCACCGATCTTTGCAGCACCTTCCACCATTTTCGGAACCGGATCCACAAATAAAGAAACCCGTACGCCTTGTGATTTTATTTTTTCAATTATTGGTTTTAGAAAATCGGCATACGTGATGGTATCCCATCCACTATTCGAAGTAATCACTTCCACAGCATCCGGAACAAGTGTTGCCTGCGTTGGATTTACTTCTTCAATTAATTTTAAATAGCGTTCGTCCGGGTAGCCTTCAATATTAAACTCAGTTTTAACCACGCGCTTCAACGCGATAACATCTGTGTACCGGATATGTCGCTCATCCGGACGTGGATGAACGGTAATCCCTTGTGCACCAAAACGCTCACAGTCAATTGCTGCTTTCAACACATCGGGATTATTTCCTCCACGGGCATTCCTGAGTGTGGCAAATTTGTTAATATTGACGCTTAATCGGCTCATTTGTCGACTGTGATAACTATTTGTTTTTAAAAATCGTTTCGAAATTAACATATAAATGCCTTAACCCATGAGCCTAAAAGAACAAATTGACGCGGCCATTAAAGCTGCGATGTTGGCAAGGAGCAAAGATGAACTGGATGCGTTGCGTAGTATAAAGTCAATGATCCTTTTAGCCGAAACAGAAAAAGGGGCTAGCGGGGAGGTTGGCACCGATGCGGAGTTAAAATTATTAATGAAAGCCGCCAAGCAACGCAAGGAATCCGCAGATGTTTTCAGGGCTAACGGACGACCTGAACTTGCCGAGAAAGAAGAATTTCAATTGGAGATTATCAATCGATACCTACCAAAGCAATTATCGGAAGAAGAAGTGGTGTCAGAGCTTAAGGAAATAATCGCGCAGACGAAGGCTTCAGGTCCACAAGATATGGGAAAAGTAATGGGTGCTGCCACTAAAAAACTTGCCGGCAAAGCCGATGGTAAAATGATTTCTGACCTTGTTAAAAAGCTTTTAAGCGTTTGAGTACGGTTGACTTTGTTCTGATTGCAATAGTCCTTTTAGGTGCCTTTTCAGGATACAAAAAAGGTTTCCTGATGGAGCTCATTACCCTCTTCGGGCTCATTTTAGGAGTATTAGGCGGTTTTAAATTAATGGGCCACGCCATGCTGTTGCTGGATGATCGGTTCAATATCAATGAGAAGGTGCTTCCATACCTCGCATTTGCGGTAGTGTTCGTGGTCATCATTATTGTAGTTTCTTTGATTGGTAAGATGATCCAATCCTCGCTCGCTGAAACGTTATTGGGAAGTGCTGATAAAATTGCCGGTGCGGTACTGGGCGTTTTGAAGATGGCTTTTATGGTAAGCGTTGTGATTTGGATTTTGGATGCTTTGCAAATATCATTTTTCGATACCATGGGTGAAGATTCAAAATTGTATGCACTTACGGCCACAGTTGCACCTACTGTTACTTCCTGGATTGCTGAAGTGATCCCCGCTTTCCGCGATATTTTTTGACTTGAACACGTTGGGGATCAAATAGATAGGGCAGTTGTTTTCATACTCACTTTTTTTTTAGTTATTTATCAAGGATTAAACTCATTTTATGACGCTTAGCGTAAAAGAAGAGAACGGATTTAAGTTTGTTGACGAAGGGGAAGGTCAGGTATTATTGTTGTTGCACGGATTATTTGGTGCGTTGAGCAATTGGGAAGGAGTGGTCAACCGGTTCTCCAAAAACTATAGAGTGGTGATACCCATGCTTCCTATCTATGAAATGCCAATTAAAGAAGCAGGCCTCGAGGGGTTACAAAAATTTTTGGAAGATTTTGTTGCTTACAAAAAAATCGAAAATATGATTTTGATGGGCAATAGTCTGGGCGGTCATGTTGGTTTATTGTACACGCTCAGTAATGAAGATAAAGTTGAGAAGTTGATCCTTACGGGAAGTTCAGGATTGTTTGAAGATTCGATGGGTGGATCTTACCCAAAGCGTGGAAATTATGATTATATAAAGGAGCGGGTTGCGTATACGTTTTATGATCCCAATGTGGCAACCAAGGAATTGGTCGATGAAGTTTTTGACACCACCCGAAGTATTCCAAAGTGTTTACGTATTGTTGCCATTGCCAAGTCGGCCCAACGGAATAATCTCGCAGATGATATTACCCGAATAAAAACGCCAACATTGTTGGTGTGGGGATTGAACGATACGATTACACCACCAATTGTGGCACATGAATTCAATCGCTTGATCCCCAATTCTGAATTATATTTTATTGACAAGTGTTCACATGCACCAATGATGGAGCATCCCGAAAAATTTAACGAGATTGTAGAAAATTATCTAAGCAGGCCATAGTTGCAAACAAAAACGATATTGTGATAGCGGAAGATTTGATTAACCACATGATCCCTCCTTTGAAGTCTACGGACGATGCGCATAAGGCAATTGTGTGGATGGAAGAATTCCGCTGCAACCAGATGCCTGTGCTTGAAAACGGAAAGTTGCTGGGGTTTATTTCTGAAGAAATAATACTGGAAGACAACAACGTTGACAAGCTGCTGAGTGATTTTGAATTGGTAGGCGAAAAATGTTATGTGCGAAAACAAACCCATTTTTACGATATACTGAAAGTTGCGGCTGAGCATAAACTGCAACTTGTCGCGGTATTAAATGAGGACCTTTCATACGAAGGAGTGATCACACTGCAAGACACAATCGCATCTTTTGCACAAAGTGCGGCCGTACAACAACCCGGAGGCATTCTGGTTTTGTCGATGGAGTTGAAAGATTATTCCCTGTCTCAGATCAGTCGTTTGATCGAAGAAAACAACGCCAAGATTTTAAGCTGTATCGTAAAAGAAGATCCGTTTGATTATGGAAAAATCAGGGTCAATTTGAAAATCAGTGAATTAGATCTTTCCCGAATTGTAGCCACACTTGAGCGCTTTGGTTATAACGTAGTGGGCCGATACCAGGAGGCTGCTATACAAGGAAGCGAAAAAGAGAGACTTGATATGTTGTTTCGATACCTTAATATTTAAGCACGCAAAATCTGCCTGAAATGAATATTGGAATCCACGGTAAGGAGTTTTCGAAACATTCCCTTCCTTTTGTGTTGGATTTATTTTCCATTCTAAAATCTCAAAAGGCCACGGTTGTTGTTTCATCAAGGTTCTATAAGAATTTAAAGAACTCAGCTTTTAGAAAATTCAAACTTGATGTTTATGAACCGGGTGAAAGCCTGGAAAAACTGGATGTGATGCTCAGTATTGGTGGCGATGGAACCATGTTGGATTCGGTGACACAAATTGGTAAAACGGGTGTTCCCATACTGGGGATAAATACAGGCCGCCTGGGGTTTTTGGCTACCATTAGTATGGAAGAAATGGAACGCTCCATGGCGGAACTTTTTGATAAGAATTTTAAACTCGATAAGCGTGACTTGCTTCAACTCGAGACTGACCGTTCCCTTTTTGGGGATCTTAACTTTGCGCTCAACGATTTTACAGTAGTAAAGAAAGACACCAGTTCAATGATTACCGTACACACTTTTATAGATGGTGAATTCTTGAATTCCTATTGGTCGGACGGAATCATTGTTTCAACCCCCACAGGATCAACCGGTTATTCATTGAGTTGTGGTGGCCCCCTTGTTTTTCCGAAATCAGGAAACTTTGTGATTACCCCTGTGAGTCCGCACAATTTAACAGTGCGCCCGATTATTGTTTCAGATACATCCTCCATATCATTTCAGGTGGAGGGCAGAAGTAAAAAATTTTTGGTTTCACTGGACTCGCGGATTGCCACAGTTGATTCTTCAGTAACACTGAAAATTGTAAAAGCGAAGTTCAAAGTGAACCTGGTTCAATTAAAAGGGCAACACTATTTTAAAACCCTTAGGCAAAAGTTGAACTGGGGACTTGATATTAGAAACTAATAATTTGCTTACCTTTGTAGTTCTCTGATTTTTAATTTCTTACAGTAATGAAGAAAATTCTATTCCTTTTAGTCGCAGTTCTGTTTTTAGCTTCCGCTGAAGATTCATTTGCTCAAATGAACAGACGGAATATCAAAAAGAACAATAGGAAGATTTCAAGTTTTCGGGGCAAGAAAAACAACTTTAATCAGCAGAAAAAATACAATACCCTCGGATTGTCACTTAGTGCGCTTAATTACTTCGGTGATCTTTCGCCCAAGCCACATTCATTCAGTACGGATATTTCCTTTACAAGGCCCGCTATTGGATTATCCTTTGCACATCGGTTTGGACCACGTTATTCTGTCAAAGCAAACGCAATGTTTGGGACATTACGCGGCTCCGATGCCGATTCAGCCGACCCAAATGACACTAATGGAAAGTTTAGGCATGTCAGGAATTTAAGTTTCAGGAATAATATACAGGAACTTTCAGTTGTAGGGGTCTTTGATGTGTATAAAAATGAATCTACCTATATCAGTCGTGTAAAAGGAACTCCTTATGGATTTATTGGGCTGGCAGTATTCCATCACAATCCACAAGCAAAAGCCCCCGATACCGATCTCAATGGCCAGCCCCTTGCAGAAGCTGGGCAGTGGGTAAATTTACGCCCCTTGGGAACTGAAGGACAACACGCCAACCTTGCATCTACAGATGTTAATAGTGGAATAAAAAAATATAGTGCTATTCAGATCGCAATTCCATTTGGAGCAGGTGTTCGGTTCAGGATTAATGAAGTAATGGATTTTGAAGCAGAAATTGGCTTTCGCTATCTTTTTACAGATTACATAGACGATGTGAGCCAGAACTACGTTGATCTTTCAAAACTAGACGGGGAATTGGCCAGGGCAATGTCTTATAGATCTGGGGAATTATCGGCACCCATCAGTACAGGTGTCGATGAACTTCTGGCCAACAATTATGTAGCTTCTTCGGGGTACCGAGTTGTTGCCGGATATGGTGATGAACACCCAGAGAACGTAAGAGGAAACAAAGACGACAAAGATATTTTTATGGTAACAACCTTTAGACTTACATACATCATCGGTAAATCCTTCCACCGCGCTAAGTTTAGATAATGACTTCCAAAGGAATCGGGCTGTGCGTAGTATTCTTTTTGCTCTTTCAGGTGGGATTTGCACAGCGCTCTGAAGTGGGCTTCGGCCTTGGAACGTTGAATTACACAGGTGACTTGGTTCGAAACTATAACTTTGCGTACTCCAAGCCCGCAGCTACTGTATTTTATCGGTCAAATTTTAATGGCGCGCTAAGCTTTAAAGCCTCGCTTGTTGCAGGCCAGATCGGAGCAAATGACAATAGGCCCATTGATGCGTTTGCGGACGAAAGGCAAGCATCTTTTGATTTGTTTTTGTTTGAAGCGGCCACCACATTTGAATATCATTTTCTCGATTGGCGCGATTCCAAAAGGATGATTCGGTTCACGCCATATTTGTTTGGTGGATTGGGCCTTTTCGGAATTTCCGGAACCCAAAACAAAGCAGCGGAATACAGTAATGTACAATTGGCAATTCCGTTTGGAGTAGGGTTCAAATACGTATTGAATCCGAAGTGGTATATGGCAATAGAGATGGGTGCAAGAAAGACTTCATTCGACTACCTCGATAATGTTTCTGATGGGGATTTGACCAACAAGAATTACCAATATGGAAACCCGCTCGACAATGACACTTATTATTTTTTAGGAATTACCCTTACCCGTACTTTCTATACCATACCTTGCCCCACTAATCCCTATAAGTAAGCCACCTGTGGTAACGCAACGCTTCAAATGGATTCCCTTAAAAATTTTAATGGATTCACAGAAAATAAGCTAATTTTGCACCCCTTGTCTACATTTAAAGACCATATTGACTTTAATAACTTGCCCAATCATGTTGCCGTAATAATGGACGGAAATGGAAGATGGGCCAAGAAAAAGGGGGCAATGCGGATTTTTGGACATCGGAATGCAGTTCAGGCTGTGCGTGAAGTGACAGAAGGCTGTGGGGAAATAGGAATCAAATACCTGACCCTGTATGCCTTTTCGACAGAGAATTGGGCGCGTCCGAAAAAAGAGGTGGATAGTTTGATGGAGCTTTTGGTACAAACCCTTCGCGATGAGATTAGTACGCTTCAAAAAAATGAGGTACGGTTACTGACTATCGGTGACACCCGTTCGTTGCCAAAAGATTGTCAGGAAAACCTGGCGTGGGCAATAGACCAGACCAAGGACAACACAGGCTTAACGCTGATTATGGCGCTTAGCTACAGTGGAAGGTCGGAAATTATAAATGCGGTTAAGCACATTGCTGAGGAGGTAAAAAGTGGCAACCTTGATTTAACGGCAATAAATGAAGATATATTTAAGAACTATTTGCAGACCGCCAGCATCCCAGATCCGGAGCTGTTGATAAGAACCAGTGGGGAAATGCGCCTAAGCAATTTTCTTTTATGGCAGGTGGCATATACAGAGCTTTATATTACGCCAACGTTGTGGCCAGACTTCCGAAAGGAGCATTTGCATGAAGCAATTATCTCATTTCAGCAGCGTGAAAGACGGTTTGGAAAGACTAGTGAACAATTGAATCCAATAAATTAAAAATGAAGAGTATTGTACTGTTTTTGATTTGTGTGGTTGTAGCGGGACAAGCTTTTGGACAATTTAATCGTTCAAGGGGCAAGACAGGTACAACTCCTATATCCGGCAAAACACTTAATTACGCTAATCCTCAAGAATACTTTATTGGTGGCATTGAAATTATAGGGCTAAATGTCCTGGATAAAAATGCCATGATTTCCCTGACAGGACTTAAAGTTGGGGATAAAATCAAAATACCGGGAGATGAGATTACCGGGGCAATTCGCAAACTTTGGAAACATGGTTTAATAGGAGATGCAAGCATCACGGTTTCAAAAATTGAAGGTGATAATGTATTTCTGGTATTGCAACTCGCGGAGCGACCACGCTTACAATCATTCTATTTTACAGGAATATCAAAGGCGCAAGAAACTGCTTTAAAAGAAGACCTTAGCCTTATCCGCGGTAAAATTGTAAATGATGCCTTGATCAGAAATACTGAATTAGGTGTTAAGAAACATTTTGTGAATAAAGGATTTCTTTTCACGGAAGTAAAAGTTGTACAGGAATCCGATACCGGGAGGTCCGATATCCGGCTGCGGATCAATGTGCAACCAAAATCGAAAGTAAAAATCAACAAGATGTATTTTGAGGGAAATTCAGAAATTTCCCAAACCGTGTTGAAAATGCGGATGAAGAAAACAAATGAACATCCCCGGATTACACTGCACAGGGCAATCATTGACGAAGCCGTTCACGTTAAGAAAAATGGTTTTTTCTCCAATACATTCAAGGCTTCTTGGGACGATGTCAAGAATTTTATGGATGACCACATCAAGCTTAATGTTTTTGCCAGCACGAAATTTATCAAGTCAGAATATGAAGCTGACAAAGATGCTGTGATTGCATATTACAATTCGAAAGGTTATCGCGATGCTGAAATTTTAGCGGATACTTTTTATCGTTACGATGACAAGAATATTGACCTGCGCTTCACCATTCATGAAGGACCCAAGTATTACTTCCGAGACATTATCTGGACTGGAAACTATATTCATAATGACCGCACACTAAACGCCATACTCGGAATTAAGCGTGGCGATATTTACAATAACGAGTTAATTCAGAAGAAACTATCGTTCAACCCCAAAGGTCCCGACATTAGTGGATTATACATGGATGATGGGTATTTGTTTTTCCGTGTAAACCCGGTTGAAATTGCCGTCTCTGGGGACTCTATTGACGTGGAAATGCGGATTTTCGAAGGCGATCAGGCCACAATCAATGAAGTTACTTTTACTGGCAACGACCGCACCAGCGACCATGTGGTAAGACGGGAATTGAGTACAGTGCCCGGAAGGAAATTCAGCCGAACAGATATTATTCGCACGCAACAACAACTGGGACAGTTAGGATTTTTTAATCCGCAAACCATTAATCCGGATTTAAAACCTAATCCGGCAAACGGAACGGTTGATGTTGAATGGCAACTGGAGGAACAATCCAATGACCAAATCGAATTGTCTGGAGGTTGGGGAGGATTCTATGGTTTTGTTGGAACGCTTGGATTAACGTTTAACAATTTTTCAGCACGAAATATCCCGCACTTTAAGAAATGGAAGCCGCTACCCGTTGGGGATGGTCAACGATTGTCATTGCGGATGCAGGCCAATGGTCGTTCATTCCAAAGTTATAGTTTCTCCTTCAGCGAGCCGTGGTTGGGAGGACGCAAACCGCAATCATTATCAATAAGCTACAGTACATCTATTCAACGCCAGGCTTTCGATTTCCGCGACCCGAACAATTTTAGTTCTTCATTGAAAGTACATAGTATTTCAGTAGGCTTGGGAAATCGATTGGAGTGGCCGGACAATTATTTTACACTCACCAATTCCCTTGCTTATCTCCGGTATGAACTTGACAATTGGCAATCCGGATTAGGATTTTCAGATGGGCCTTCAAATAGCGTAACATTCAACGCAACGCTTTCAAGGAACAGCATCGATAACCCAATGTATCCTGCGACTGGTTCAACAATTTCGTTGAGTGCGACCCTGACACCTCCATTCTCCGTTTGGAATGATCAGGATTACAACGATATTCCAAACTCGCAAAAGTATTTGTGGCAAGAGTATCACAAATGGATGTTTGACTCCAAGTTCTATTTGCCACTTGATAACAAAAAGAAATTGGTGATTGAAGCCAAAGCACATTTTGGATTTATCGGATCCTATACAGATAAAATTGGAATCGGCCCTTTTGAAAGATTCTTCTTGGGAGGTGATGGACTTGCCGGTGGATTTAATTCATTCTTATTAGGCCAGGAAGTAATTGGATTACGGGGGTATGAAAACAACGCCATTACACCACCAAATTATGGACAGCAAATAGGGGGGTACAATCCAAATCTGATTGAAGGTGGAATAGTTTATAATAAATTTGGCCTGGAGTTACGGTACCCTGTCTCTACCGGAAATGCTGCCACTATTTATGGTTTCGTTTTTACAGAGGCTGGTAACAACTGGAATAATTATCAGGACTTTAATCCGTTTAACCTGTATAAATCCGCTGGGTTTGGAGCCCGTATATTTATGCCTGCGTTTGGTTTAATAGGTCTAAACTGGGCATATGGTTTTGATAGGCTGCCTTACTCGCGTGATATTAGTGGATCTCAATTCCATTTTACAATCGGTCAGCAGCTTAGATAATTATGAGGTTTTCTTTATTTACATTTTTTTTTCTCATTTTCGGCCTGACTTTTGTCAATGCTCAGCGGTTCGGGTATATAGACACAGATTATGTGTTGAACAAAATGCCGGAATATGCGAAGGCAAAGGATGAGATCAACCAGCTTTCAAATGCTTGGGAAAAGGATGTGCAGGAAATGGCCACCAAGATTGAGTCGCTTTACAGTGCATTGCAGGCAGAGCAGGTATTGCTCACCGAAGTAATGAAAAAGGAACGCATGGAAGCGATCCGTACTGAAGAAACAAAATTGAAAGAGTACCAAAAGAAAGTGTTTGGTTTTGATGGATTGTTGTTTTTAAAAAAACAAGAACTAATAAAACCTGTTCAAGACAAAGTATATGAGGCTATTGATAAAGTTGCCAAGAAAAACAACCTTGATATTGTCTTTGATAAAGCCAGTCAATTGGTGATGATTTATACCAATCCGCGATTCGATTACACCGATTTCGTATTGGATGAACTAGGGCTTGGTGACCCAAATGATGTAATTAAAAACTAAAATAGAAGAGTGATGAGAAAAATGTTTTTTTTAATGGTTTTTGCGGTAGCTGCCATAAGTGCACAAGCTCAGGAATCAAAAATAGGGTTTGCAGATGTTGACTATATCTTCAGCCAAATGCCGGAGGCAAAACAAATTGATACGGAGTTACAGTCTGTTCAAAATCAGTTGAAAGCTCAGCTTGACAAACAAGTGAAGGATTTTCAAACGCAATTGGCGGACTATCAGGCTAACGTAAATAATATGCTTCCTGCTATTCGCTCCAACACCGAAAAGGAATTAGAGCAGAAACGAGCAAACATTGAAAAATTACAACAAGATGCCCAAACTACCATCCAACAAAAACAAACACAGCTTATGGAGCCTGTGTATACAAAAGTTGGAAAGGCCATCGAAGATGTAGCAAAAGAAAACAGCTTCACCTTAATCCTGAATCAGCAAATCGGTGGATTGGATGTAATCCTGTTTGGTGATGAGAAAATGGATGTATCCGATTTAGTATTAAAGAAAATGGGCATTACCCCACCGCCTGCAACACCTGCCGCTGAGAAACCAAAGAATTAATTTTAGACGAAAATATTTTGCAAGCCTCTGCTCATTGAGTGGAGGCTTTTTTTGTTTTTGTTAATTTATGGATATTGATGCTATGATCGCACACCTTACCGCTGGAGATAAAATTTGTTTGGTTGCCCCGGGGCGTAAAGTTTCTGAGCTTGATGTTGAGGAATCTATTTCGGTTTTTAAAAAGTGGGGATTAAAGGTTAAGCCCGGTAAAAACATTTTCAGTACGCGCCATTCGTATTTAGCCGGATCAGATGATGAACGCATTGCCGATTTTCAAAGTGCATTGGATGACCCGGAAGCAAAGGCGATTATTTGTGCGCGTGGCGGATATGGGAGCAGCCGAATAATTGATCAACTTGATTTCACAAAATTCAAAGAGAACCCGAAGTGGATCGTTGGGTTTAGCGATATCACATGCTTTCATTTGGTGTGTGCCCGAATGGGCATCAATTCCATTCATGGCGCAATGCCCATTCAATTTTCAAAAAATGAGGCACAGGAATCAATTGAAAGCTTGCGCAAAATTCTTTTTGGAGAGCAAGCTGAAATGAAAGCCCCTCAGAATGCTCAAAACAGAATAGGGAATGCAACAGCACCCTTGGTTGGTGGAAATCTTTCGTTACTGGTTGATTCGCTTGGGACAAAAAATGAGATCGACACTCAAGGTAAGGTTTTACTTATTGAAGAAATTGATGAACCACGCTATAAAGTCGACCGGATGTTGATGCAATTGAAACGTGCAGGAAAGTTTGATCGTCTAGCCGGATTGGGCATCGGGCAAATGACAGAGATTGGCGACTCGGGATTGCCGTTTGAAGAAACGATAGAAGAAATTGTATTGAGTAAAATTCCTGTCGGGGTTCCTGTTGGATTTGATCTTCCCTTTGGCCACGAGCATCCAAATTATGCTTGGGTACAGGGTAAAGTAACAACTTTTGTTGTTAATGAATCAGGATCAGTTTTGAATTAGACATAAGACATGAGTATCAAACTATATGAGATGAATTTTAATTTTTGAAAATTTGTCTAAAGTCTAACATGATAGTCCGTAAAGATACCTAACTGACAGAAGCTGTCTAAGCTATTGGTGACCTTGTTTGAAAAAAACAAGTGTTATGAATCTAATAGAGTTTATGAAGCATTTCCCCAACGAGGAATCATGCCGGGTACATTTTC
>JBGTGG010000309.1:0-15413 GCA_041746855.1 Cyclobacteriaceae bacterium
CGCTTGACCACTTTGTATTTTTAAGTCCTTCATCTTTTTGATTGAGATCAGCATACCAATCATCGTTTCTTTTTTTGTCGCTGCGCTCTATCTCTTTGATGAGGTCATCATTTTTGAAACGTTGCGCTTCTTCATAAATCGATGAATACGGTTTCAGTGCTTCTTCACTCATCCAGGCTTCCACAGGTGAACCACCAAGGGCAGCGTTGATCAACCCGATGGGCACGTTGTATTTTTTGTAAAGATCCAATGCGAAGAAATACCCAACAGCAGAAAAACTGTAAATCGTTTTTGGATTTGCCGATTCCCAAGTTCCACCTTCAAGATCCTGATGTTGTTTGTTAAAATCATATAGATCAGGAACAAGGAACTGGCGGATGTATGGATTTTCTGAAGTTGCAATTTCTTTTGGGTACTTATCTTTCACGCGCTCCATGGTAAGTTCCATATTGGATTGACCCGAACATACCCATACATCACCCAATAAAATATTATTGATGAAGATTTGATTGGATGCTTTTATATCCATCGTAAAAGGACCACCGGCTTTCATTGATGAAAGTGTAACAGACCATTCACCATTTTGTGCAGTGGTTGCTTTTGCTTTTTGGGAATTGAATGTTACTTCGACTTCTTCTCCCGGATTTGCCCAGCCCCATATTTTCAAGGGTGTATCACGTTGCAATACCATTCCATCACTGATGAGCCTTGGAAGCTTTACTTGAGAAGATGCAGTATTCGCAAGCAGGCAAAGCAATAAAATTGCACTGCCTATAGTATGGGATAATTTCATCACTCCTGAAATTTAACAATTTCCCAATACACTTTTTTGGGTTTTAAATCTTTATCGAAGAGTAGCGGATAATCTTTTCTTCCACGCACCGGAAAATTATCCAGCCAACTGCTCCTATCAGAAACATTCCAGAAGGTAACACTTGAAATGGAGGCCTTATGTTTTCTGAAAAGCTCAAAACACATTTTGTACACCTCCAGTTGTTGTTGTTCTCGTTCTTCCGTAAAAGCGGTGTTGGTATCTTCGGCTTTGGCGGCACGCATGTTGTGTTCTTTTGGATACACAGAAATATCCAACTCTGTGATGTGTAACGTTAGGCCGGTTGATGAAAAACGCGTGAGTGTGCTATCAAGTTGATCACGTGTGGGTTCATTGACGGCCCAATGTCCTTGCAGGCCGACACCATGAATAGGAACGCCAGCTTCTTTAAGACTTGTTACTAATTTAAAAATCTTTTCTCTTTTTATTGGATCGATTTCGTTGTAATCATTATAAAAGAGCAACGCATCAGGATCCGCTTTGTGTGCATATTCAAAAGCTTTGGCAATGTATTCTTCGCCAATGATGGTAAGCCAGGGTGACGGACGGAGGTATTCATCTTTTTTGTCGGAGATGGCTTCGTTCACAGCATCCCAGGCATAGATTTTTCCTTTGTAACGGGTTACCACATTGGTGATGTGATCTTCCAGGCGTTTTAAAAGAACTTCTTTTGAAACAGTATCCCCTTTTTCGTTTACGAAAATCCATTTGGGAACCTGATTGTGCCAGCAAAGCGTGTGGCCTCGCATTTTTAAGTTGTTTGCTTGCGCGAATTCAACAATCTTATCAGCAGGCTCCCAATTGTATTTGTTTTCTTCCGGATGGATCGGCCCCATCTTCATTACATTTTCAGCTGTCAAACTATTAAACTGATTTAAAATCATGGTGGCCTCATCGTTTTGTATTGCCCTTGGCGACACCGCAACACCCATAGGAAAATAATCCTGATAAGCACTTTTTAAAGTTATCGGCTTTTCTTCAGTTTTTTTATTGGCTCTCTGAGCGCAACTGAGTATAGCGAAACTCATCGCCATCAAGAACATAAGATGTTTTTTCATTTGGTTATTTTTTATTCGAAAAGGTAGATTTAATGTAAGGACTCTCTGGCGGGGCCATGTAGCTATGTTGAGGGGCATTTGTTCCAATCACAATTTTTTGAAGGACAATCCCCGGATCCACCATCCAGAATTTAACCGTATGCTTTCCGGGGTTGGAAATAGTATGGGAAGAAGTTTTGATGATGATATTATCAGCAACCCACTTTTCCCATAGTTTTCCTGAGTAGCCTTCGTGCATATTTATGATTTTCGGTTTTTCATCATCGATGGAGATTGCAAACCGCAGCCCTTCATTATGAAAGTTAAGGGTAGGGGATAAGTAAGTATTAATTTTTAGTTCACCTGATTCAAAGATATAAATATCATACTCCAAATGAGGACTGGTTACTTTTAATGGTTGATATGCTGCCGTTACCGGAAAAGGGGAAACACCCGAAAGTGTTTTTCCGATTTCTGGAATTACTTTCCATTCTACCGTTTCACTATTGATTGCTTTCGTGAAATGTGCTGCTTCGATTGATACATATCCGTTGCTTTCCACAAAGCCTTCCGGATTGAGATTCGTAAAGTTGTTGACCACAGCATTCACCACCACAGCAGGTTGTCCTTTACTTTGAATAGTAATGGGTACCACGTGTTTTCCTGCCGGGACTTTTTTCCAATCAATGTGTACTTCCAATCGTTCTTGCTGTTGAATGGTTTTGGTTGGTTGTGAAATAAGCACCCAGGGTTTTCCACTTTTTATGGTATAGCTGAAGTGGGTTTCGCCTCTGTTAAAAATTTCAATGTAGTGTTGTTGTTTCGTGAAGCAATCGAATTCCGGTAAGGTTGCTTCCGTTTTTTCATTCGGCCACCAACTGGTTGAGCCTTCAATCGAAACACCCATCGATGCTGCTATTGGTATTTCCAGTTGTTTTGTTTCAGGGATTACATTGTTGGGTGGTTGTTGCCAATAGGTATACCCGATATGGGTTTGGTCCATCATGTGGCTCCATTTTCCGTCCGCTAAAATGTTGTTGTGATAATGGGTAAGTGCTTTGTCTTTTTCAAAAAGCTCTTGAACGCGCGCGGCCATCGCATTGGTAGCGGTACGACCTTGTGTTGCATACAATCTGTTGAGGGCGGTTGTATAATATAAATCGTTAAGATTGGCACAGGCCTGGATTGGAAACAACACGAGTTGATAAAACGCATCTTTGTACTCCACTCCAATCACGTCATAAAGTTTGGTCGCTTCTTCCGCAAGTTGATTATATTCTGTTACAACTTTTTCAAATTCGCGGTAGTGGGTGAGACTATACGTTTCAGGAGAAAGTAGTTCAGGTTTTCTTCTGGCGTTATAGTTTGTATAGCGCGTCAGCATGGAAGCGATTTTTTCAGCATGTTCTTTTCCGAATTGAGCTTCAGACCATTGTGTTGTGAAGTGGGTAAGGTTGTCGGGGTTCCACTTTTTTGGATCCCATGCCATATCAAGAAAAAAGCTGATGGGCAACTCCATCGGTTTGATATCGCCAACATTTACGATCCAGATTTTTTCCACACCATATTGATACGCGAGGTTCATTTGTTCCCACACACGTGAAACCTGTGAGGTGTTTAACCACTTGTAATTTCGCGGGCCGCCCACGTAATCGAAATGATAATAAATTCCATATCCTCCTTTTCGTGGAGCGTCAGTTAATTCGGGAAGTTTTCGCAAGTTGCCCCAGTTGTCATCACAAAGTAAAAGCGTGACATCGTCTGGAACGCGCATGCCTTCATCATAATAGTCCTGTACTTCTTTATACAATGCCCACACCTGTGGAAAGTCCTTTGCCTTTCCTGCGGATGCATTGATGATTTCCCGCTGGTCATGCACAATTCGCTCAAGCAGTTCCACATTGGTTTCTTTGCTCATGGCCATATCACCATCGCCACGCATCGCCAGCGTGATAATGCTTTCATTGTTGCCCATGCGCTCAATACCTTTCTTCCAAAATTCTTTTAGAAAAGGTTCATTCGTCTCATAGTTCCATTCACCTTTTCCATAGCGGTCCCACTCAACATGCGCGCGCATCATGGGCTCATGGTGTGAAGTTCCAATCACAACACCGTATTCATCCGCAAGCGGAGCGCTCAACGAGTCATCATCATAAATGGCGCGGCCCCACATGGCAGGCCATAAAAAATTTCCTTTAAGGCGCAGAATAAGTTCATACACATGCGCATAGAATTGATGATTGAACCCGCCAAATTTTTCAGTTGCCCATCCTGCAAGCGCAGGCGCTTCATCATTGATGAAGATGCCACGGTATTGTACAGTCGGACTATCTGTTATTCTTTCAGAAGGGATTTCAAGTGTGGATTGTTTTACAACCGGAACATCGGCCCACCAATACCAGGGCGAGACGCCAATTTGTTTTGAGATTTCATAGATACCATAAATGGTACCGCGTTTGTCGCTGCCGGCAATAATTAATGCGCGATCAACATTTGGTAAGGGATTTTCTATTACCTCGATGAGATAGGATTCCCATTTCCCCTTTACATCATCCACATTAATTTTTTTGCTTTGAATAAGCTGGTCGATGATTGTACTATTTCCGATTGTACCAACGATGATGATCTCTTTTTCATTTCTGGATGCAGATTTAAGCGCGGGTGTTATCGAGGTGACTCGCTGAATATCGGATTGTAAGTCGGTGGCGGCACGGGCTACACCGGGGAAATCGTTTTTGTCTATATATATAGGAGTAGCTTTTCCATTGGTAGCCATTGTGAACGAAGCGGGAGGTTGGGCAAACGGCCTACAGTGTATAAGGATTACAAATAGTAATGTCAGCGTACCTCTTTTGAATGCTTTGCCTTTACGTATCATTTCCTTTTGCTTTTTATTGGCTGCCTATAAATATCGGACTAAGACACATATCCCGATATTAAATTAATCGGTTGCATCTATTTAAATCGATTTTAGTGGCTCAAAATACCATTTTTATTAAAAAATATATGCAATCGGTTGCATAATTAATTTTATTGTTTGACCTTTAAATTATGGCTCGGCAATAAATCGCCTATTCCGTGCTATAAAACCAAATCTTAACACAATTAAAACGTACATCTATGAACCAAAAAATTTTACGAAAAGAACCGTCTCTGGGGCTGTCGCGAGGCTTGGCCAGAGGGATTTTATTGATGATAGCATGCCTATCTTTTTCATTCGCGCAAGCACAAACCACCGTAAGGGGGAATGTTGTTGATGAAACAGGCAGCGCAATGCCTGGTGTAAACATTGTAGTAAAAAATACGGCACAAGGCACTACTACCGATGCGGAAGGGAACTATGTTATTAGTGCGTCAGATGGCTCCCAGACGCTGGTGTTTTCATTTATCGGCTATGCTGCGGTTGAAGAAGTGATAGGAAATCGCTCGAACATTAATGTTTCGATGCAATTGGATGCAGCACAACTTTCAGAAGTTGTTGTAATTGGATATGGAGTTCAGCGCCAAGAGGCGGTAACAGGTTCTGTTGCCTCCATCAATGGTAATGACTTGAGAGAGGTTCCTGCTGGTAATATTACCCAGGCACTTCAAGGAAGGCTGGCAGGTGTTGAGATTTCCCAAACATCATCGCAACCAGGTGCTTCTATGCAAATTCTAATCCGTGGCAAGCGCTCCTTAACGGCATCCAATGAACCACTAGTTGTGCTGGATGGTATTCCTTTTGTCGGTACGATTGGGGACATTAATCCGAATGATATTAAAAGCATTGATATTCTTAAAGATGCTTCTGCAACTGCCATCTATGGTTCGCGTGGTGCCAACGGTGTTATCCTTGTTACAACAAACAAGGGTCAATTCGGACAGAAGCCAAGAATAAGCTACAATGGTTTCACTGGATTAAAAGAGGTATTTGGAAAGTTCCCCATGATGAGCGGACCCGATATGGTAAAGCTACGCGAATTGAATATTCCCTATAATACCTATGGTCAAGACGAAGCTGAAGATGTAGACACCGATTGGCAAGATTTAATGTATCGGACTGGTGTCATTACAAGTCATGATGTAACCTTAAGCAATGGCACTGCAAATGGTGCTTACAACTTTGGTATTGGTTATTTCCTTGATCAGGCCGTAATACCTACTCAGCAATACAGCCGGATTTCATTGCGGGGTACTGTTGATCAGGAGATTGGGAATCACTTTCGTTTTGGCTTTACTACTAACAGTAATGCTAACCTAACCCAAGGTTCCCAGGTGAATGTGGGTGGGCTTTTGAGAATGACGCCTGTTGCGGATCCATTTAATCCTGACGGCTCATGGAAAAGAACAGTGAGAACAACCATTGATGAGCCATGGGTTTATTCACGTGAAATTGTAGAGGGACTTGAGGATGAATGGCTAAATGAAACAAGAGGATTTGCATCTTACAATTCACTTTATGGTGAGGTAAAAATTCCATGGGTGGAAGGGTTGAAATACCGCCTGAACGTTGGACTTGATTATCGCCAAAGCAATGGGGGTACATATACAGGTGAAGGTGTAACTAGTACAAATCCTACAACTCAGTCAGTGGCTTCAATAAGCAATTCTCAAACACATCACTGGTTAGCTGAAAATATTGTAAGCTATGATCGGAAGTTTGGGGATCATGAGATAAATGCAATAGCATTGTATTCAGCCGAGCAAAATAAATTCAACCGGTCGCGTATAGTTGCGAGAGACATTCCTGCTGATCAGTTTCAATTTTATAACTTGGGACAGGCAGCAGGTGAAATTACCGTTGCACCAGATGAGCAATGGTATCAAGTATGGGGTTTGATGTCATGGATGGGCCGTGCGATGTATTCCTATAAAGATCGCTATATGTTGACGGCCACACTACGGTCGGATGGATCTTCAAGGCTTGCTGAAGGACACAAGTGGCAAACCTATCCCGCTGTATCTGTTGGATGGAATATCTCACAAGAGTCATTTATGAGTGGTGTTACGCCTATTAATATGCTTAAGCTTCGTGTGGGTTATGGTCTTACTTCTAACCAAGCTGTAGATCCATATGAAACGTTGGGTAATTTGGCAACCAGACCTTACAATTTCGGAAGTGAATATTCTACTGGATTATATGTTAATCAACTACCAAACCCACTATTAGGCTGGGAGTTTTCGAAGACCGCAAATTTCGGGCTTGATTTTGCAGTTCTTAACAATCGTCTTTCTGGTACAATTGAATACTACATATCGAATACTGAAAACCTCCTATTTAACAAGGGCTTACCTCCAACATCAGGTGTAAGTAGCGTCACAGAAAATATCGGGCGTAGCAAAAACAGCGGGATCGAACTTTCCTTAAATGGTACCATCATCGATAACAGGAATGGTTGGACCTGGGAAGCTGGACTTAACCTGTATGCCAACAGGAACGAACTTGTGTCCCTAACTTCTGGCCTTGATAGAAATGAAGCCAACTGGTGGTTTGTCGGGCATCCCATTGATGTGATTTACGATTATGAGGCTATTGGACTCTGGCAAGCTGAGGACCCACATCGGGATGTTCTTGAGCCCGGTGGAAACAATATTGGCATGATTAAAGTCAAATATGCTGGTGACTTTGAACCTGACGGAACACCTACGCGTGCTATCGATGCGCAGGATAGACAGATCATGAGTATGTTACCAAATTTTCAAGGAGGGTTTAACACACGGGTGTCTTACAAGGGTTTTGACTTGAGTGTAGTTGGACTCTTCAAAAGTGGTGGGATACTCAATAGCACCCTTTATGGAGGAGGAGGGTACCTAAACCTGCTGAATGGAAGAAATGGTAACGTAGATGTGGATTACTGGACAACTGATAATACCGATGCCAAGTATCCTAACCCGGAAAGTGTAAGAAGTGGTGATAATCTTAAGTATGCCAATACGATGGGATATTTTGATGCATCATTTCTTAAAATACGGACGATCACGCTAGGGTATGACTTCAATCAACTAAGAAGTTCAAACGTAAACTTGCGCGTTTACTTCACTGCACAGAACCCTTTTGTTATGTTCTCACCTTATCATAAGGAATCGGGTATGGATCCTGAAACGAACTCGTTTGGAAACGAAAACGCAGCTGTCAACTTATCACAGAATCTGAGCCGCATATTAACCTTGGGTACGAATACGCCTTCAACACGCAACTATCTAATAGGTTTAAATCTTACATTTTAAAAGCATAATTATGAAACGGAGATATATAACTTCTTATTTTGCACCGATACTGATGACAGTATTCTTGGTGGGATGCTCCAGTATTCTGGATGAACAACCCCGCAGTTTTTACGAGCCTGGTTTTTTCAGAACTGAAAAAGGTGTTTATGGTGGATTGACTTCCATGTATGCCCATTTGCGCTACATTTATGGACAGCCTTATTATTATAATACGTTAGAAACAGGTACTGATGAGTACACTTGGGCGCAAAGTGCTGACCAGAATTTTAAAGTAATGGACATCAGTGGTGAGGGGGAAATCACGCCAAATAGCAGTCGTTCTGATGCTATATGGGGTACTGCCTTTAGTAATATAAACACTGCAAGTGGGATTATCGAGAATGCCTCCCAAGTGGGAATTTCTGAAGAACTGATTGCTGAAGCCAGGTTCTTTCGTGCATTTGACTACTTCTTGCTAGTGCAAACATTTGGTGGGGTTCCGTTGGATTTAGGTAGTGGAGAACTAAAGTTCAATACAAGTGCATCTACTACTTCAGTTCGAAATACTGTCCCTGAAGTTTATACTAGGGGCATTTTTCCGGATTTGCTTATCGCAATAGATGAGTTACCGGTAATGGGCCGTGTTACAGGCGGTGCAACTAAAACACTCGCTCGCTTATATTTAGCAAAAGCCTATCTTACCTATGCATGGTGGTTGGAAAATCCAAACAACATTCCTACCTATCCAGAAACAACCCGGTCAGATCCTGATGGACAAACTGCTCAATATTATTTTCAACAGGCATATAATTTAGCTACACAAGCAATAGATGATCCGGGACCTTTTGGTCTGGTGGATACCTATTATGATTTGCATGTCGGAGGTAATGACCGGAATATAGAAATGCTTTTGTATGCAGATCATACTCAGGAAAGTGAGTTTTATAATGGTACGTGTATAAACTGTTTTGCGGGTACTGATCCGGGAGGCAATGCAGCCGCCTGGATGGTAACCTGGAACTACACAGAGATCAGAAGTGCCGCCAATCCGGATGGAACGGGCGGAGTAAGTTCGGTGCAACGGGAAGCAGCTCAAGGTCTCGGACGTCCATGGACACGGATGGCACCAACGATCGGTGCAGTTGAAACAACCTTTGCTGATAAAACTTTAGATTCTCGTTACGATGGCACATTTGCTACCGTTTACCGTGGCAACTGGCCAAAAGGAGGAACCCCAAATACAGTTCTTTATAACGCCAATGAGATGGCTGTCTCACCAGGTGATCCTATATTAACATTCCTTGATGATGAATCTGAGGCAGGAGATATTGTATATCCTACTGGTGGGAACTTTGCAGGAAAAAATGCACCGGGTGTTGGAGCAGGGGTATTGCCTGGCCGGGCAGATTTTGTAATCTCTCCACGAGGCATTGGCCGAAGGGTATATCCAGGGCTGTGGAAAATCGGTACCTATCGAACAGACAACGCAGGGGGACTTGGACAACCAAATGCCAACCTAACCCGTCCATTCAAAGTTGCTAAATTCTCAGAACTTTACTTTGTTGCTGCAGAGGCCGCAGTGAAAGGTGCCGTTACGGTAGGAGGAAAAAGTGCCAGGGATTTGATCAATGTGATCCGTGAGCGTGCAGGTAAGTGGAAATTCTCCAATAAAGATAATGCTGAAAAAGTTGAGGACAATAGTGCAGCAATGGTTGCTGCTACCCCGGCTGTTATTGACATTAACTATTTACTGGCCGAAAGCTCCCGTGAATATTTTGGTGAAGGTTATCGCTGGCTTGATTTGATTCGGACACAGAAGTGGAATGAATTGGCAGGCTCGTATCAAATAGGTGGAATAAATTTTGGAGATCATACTCCTGCTACCATTAACCGTAGCATTGAACCACATCATTACTTGCGGCCTATTCCGCAAGGTCAGATTGATGCTTTGGAAATGACCCAAGAAGAAAAAAATCAATATCAAAACCCTGGTTATGTTTTCGAATAGGTTTTCGTATTGTTAGTTTGTTTGAATAAGTTGAAAAAGGGGAGATTCTATTCTCCTCTTTTTTTTTAACTTCAATTCTCTATTATTCGTGTTAAAATGGTTTCAGTCATTCATTATGAATAACATAACATGAAAGGAAATTTTCAATTACTATTATTATTTTTTTACTCTCCATCTCCGCGCACGCTCAATTCTCCCAAGCTGCCAGAGACTCCATTAACAAGCTAACTGAGATTGATTATCAAAACATGCTTGATCAGTTGGGCATTCAAAAAAGTGAGAAACGTCCCGGCCCAGCGGGGAATCCTGCTGATCCGAATGCAGCCAATAGTTTTGAAAACAAAGTCAATCAGTATGTTTTGCCGGATCTGCTGGTTTTAAAGAACGGAAAGAAAGTAAGTGATGCTAAAACCTGGTGGGAAAAGCGAAGACCGGAGATCTTAGAGGATTTTGAAAATGAAATGTATGGGCGCTTGCCAAAAAATATTCCGGGTGTTACATGGGAAATTGTTTCAATAAAAGACACGACCGTTGGTAACTATCCAATCAAAGAAAAAATTTTAAAAGGTATTGTTGATAACTCTGCTTTTCCATCCATCACGGTTGAAATTGAAGTGTTGGTCGCTACGCCTGCAAGCAGTAGTAGCGCTGTTCCGGTAGTAATGGAGTTTGGATGGATAACATCTCCCTGGAATCGTGAACCAATAAAACCCATCGGATTAGGATCAGCAGGTGAGCCAACCTGGAAAGAACAATTGATTTCAAAGGGTTGGGGATATGCTATTATCGTTCCGCATAGTATTCAAGCAGATAATGGAGCAGGACTTACTCATGGAATCATCGGCCTTACAAACAAAGGAAACTTTCGCAAGCCTGACGAGTGGGGAGCATTACGTGCCTGGGCATGGGGCGCCAGTCGCGCAATTGATTATTTTGAAACCGACACAGATGTGGATGCAAAACGAATTGCGATTGAGGGCTTATCACGTTACGGTAAAGCTGCCGTTGTGGCCATGGCTTTTGAACCACGAATATCATTAGGATTTATTGGGTCTTCCGGGGCGGGTGGCGTTAAAATTTTACGAAGAATTTTTGGCGAACAAGTTGAGAACTTAACTTCTTCCGGTGAATACCATTGGTTTGCAGGAAACTTTATTAAGTACGGAAGCAAACTTACCGCAGACGACATGCCTGTTGACGGGCATTCGTTGGTATCCTTGTGCGCACCACGACCTGTCTTTATTAGTTCAGGTTCACCACACGTTGAAGGACAATGGGTAGATGCCAAAGGAATGTTTTTAGGAGGAGCGCATGCAGGTGCTGTGTATCGATTGCTCGGAAAAAAAGATCTAGGTACCATGGAGTTTCCAACACTGGGCACTCCGTTAGTGAATGGTGATGTTGCTTTTCGTCAGCATGCGGGTGGACACAGCACCGGTCCGAATTGGAGTACATGGATTGCCTGGGCGAGTCGATACTGGAAAGATTGAAACGTTGATAGTACAGATTATTAAATAGCTTTTAACCTGAGTTGGAAATTCACAGCAACTTTATTCGCAACCTTAACGGCCCCGAAGAATTTTTCTGGTGGATCTAAATTGAAATCGGAGAGGTCAAATGTATTGGTGCCGACAAAATATTTTTCATGGGCACTTTCAGTTTTCACCTGACAACTCACCGGATATTTTTTAGAAATCCCGGCAATGGTTATTTCCAGTGTACCATTATATGTTTTTTCATTTTCTTTTAAATGAAGAAATTTTATCCGTACCTCGGGATAAGTTTCTGCTTGAAGTGTCTTTTTTAGATCGCGGGTAATCATTGCATGCTCGCAATCAAAATTAGCAGTGCGTAAATTGACCTGGCCTTCCAAGAATTTATAACCACTTGTTTGATTCATTGACTCTACAAGCGTATCTCCTCCATGATAGTTGGTGGAGAGGCAGCGAAACTTATTAACGTTTGTGTTACCTTGGATTTCAAGTTTACTACTTCCGGTGACTACCCATTTACGCTCACTTGTCCCAACGGTACTGATATTCGTTTGTAGCGGAAATAAAATAAGGTAAATCAATAAAAATGACATGGCTTAAGTAATGAAAAAAAAGTGACGATTACAATTTAAACTGTAATCGTCACTTTTTTCAGTTGGGAAATGTTAGAACGCGATAATTGCTTCTATTACTATACCTTTGAATTCACCTCCATTAAAGCGAGCATTTGCGCCAGACCAAGCCGAAGACTCATTGTAATTCTGCTGCATGTATTCGATTTTGGTAAGTACATTTTTAGTTAAGAACCATCCGCCACCGATATTCAGCCTATCGATAGTCTGGTCAACAGTAGCACTTTCACTAAACTTTCCACTAACTGAATTATAGCGACCACCGAGGTAGAATTGTTCTGTTGTTCCAAATCGGTACAACAATTCACCCGCTATCTGTGTAAATGAACCATCATTGTTCGCAACCTCTTTTCCACCGGCAATTTCATAGATACCAAAGAACTCAAGTCCTTTGAATTTTACGAATGGGTTAAACTGAATGGCAGTAAGTTTCTGAAAACGTGCATTAAAGCGACCATCAAAATCAGTAGCTGTATTCGTGGTAGGGGGCACGGCATTAGGGTCAGCAATTGTCCTCATTATATTATAGTATCTGGATCCGGCACGGTCACCACCATATAGCCACGTACCAGTACTTACACCACTGTTGGTATACCATGAGCCTGTTAAACGAATTCTTAAATCGTCATTAATTTGTTTGTCATAACCCAGTTTACCATAGAAAGATGCTTTATTATCGGCCGGAGTTGCAGTAGTTGTTTGTTGAGTTACCACATTCTGGTTCAATTTACCGTTGCTTAAACCAAGCACTACTAAAAATCCACTATTCTGAACAGTTACTTCACCAAATGCCTCGGTTGAGAAGGAATCCATAATGTAGTTACCAACAAAAGGATTGTACAAGGCGCGTGCGTTGTCTGATCTCCTGAAGTGAGCATCACCATAGTTGAATTCATCCAAACCAATAGTAATGGTCGTGTACTTCATGATCCCTTCAAGGAATCCTTCCTTGATAAAATCAAGTTTATCCATTTGCATATATCCTCCTTTAATCCATGCTTCATTATGGTGCTTGGCAGAAAGATAGGTGCGCAGATGCATTCTTAATCCATCATACAGTTGTACGTCTAAGTTCAGGTTAGCAGTAGGTAAGTTAAAATCAGATCCCAATTCAACAAGGTTATTGGCAAGGTTACTATGACTTAGGCTCTGAAATTGCATGGCAAAATCGCCACCGATTCTTACTTTAAAACCATCAAAGGCACTGGTGTCTTTCTTAGTTTCAAAAACGTTAATACCACGTTGGTCATTTGGTCTCCAATTTTGGAGCATTTTATCCTGTGCTGCTGCTGAGAAGACAATTCCAGCAAAGAGGACAATTGTTGTTACTAAATTTTTCATATTCTTGTTTTTAAGGTTCATTATTTAAATATTACAGTAAAGGAAAGTTGCAAAGCGTCTCCAGTTTTTATGGTGCCGAAAATTGCTGTGGGGGGTGCAACATTGAATTCAGAAAATTTGATAGGAAGTGTTCCCGAGAATTCAACTCCATTGCCCACTGGTTTTTGAGTAACATCGATGGAAACAACTTTTGTGCTCCCGGTAAAAGTCAGTTTACCTTTTGCTTTGATTTGTGATCCGTTAATGGAAATTACTTCCGTAAGCACGAATTGGATATCCGGAAATTTATCTGATTTCAGTGCTTTGTATGCATTGGTGTCCATCTGGCCTTTTCCACTTTTCAATGATTCGACAGGCATCGTAATGGTGAGGGATTTAATCGTTTCGGCCCCATTCGCACCGAGCGTCATCTCCGCTTTTCCGGTAGCTTTTTTGGATTCCATGTGCCAGTCATGGATCGATGATGTACCGGAAACTTTTAGATTGGGGTTTGGATCCAGCGTAAACGCTTGTTGGGAGATTCCCTCTCTACTCCCCAAGAAGAGTATAAGGAGGATAGAAAATGTTATCGCAATTCGTTTCATTTTTCTACTGATTAAAGTGGTATTGATATTTGTTTCGCATTTCATATTTCAAAAGTATTGGTGGACGAACTGTAAAATCCTGACGTTAGTCAGGATTCCGACTGATTTATTGAGCGCAAATTATACTGTGTAAATCAACCTTTTCACCAATATGGTCGATGCTAACGATTTAGATTTAGTTCAGAAGTTGTACCTTGTATCTCTATATATCAATCGTGACTATGAGTAAAACAAAAATAACAATCAATAACAACGGATCGGTAAAACTGGATGGCGACTTCGAAATTGTCGATATGCAAGGTAATGCGTATGGACTGCAAGGGCGCACCATTGTTTCACTTTGCCGTTGCGGGCTATCCAACAACAAACCATTTTGTGATGGATCACACAAGGGCCATTTTGACCACGAATCCAAGGCGTTTGACTTGCCACCAAAAAAAGTTTAATGGACAAATGTTAGTTGCGATTTTTTTCGACAGCAGGAAATAATATGAATGTTAATGTAAAGCCTTTTGGCAAAGTTGACGATGTTCCGGTGGAACTATACACCTTGTCGAATACAACCGGTATGGAAATGCAGATCACCAACTATGGTGGCATTGTCGTGTCGATGAAAGTGCCGGATAAAAATGGATTGATTGAGGATGTTGTGCTGGGATATGATGATGTTGATGGTTATGTAAAAAACAATCCGTACTTCGGGGCAATCATTGGTCGCTATGGCAATCGCATTGCCAATGGAAGATTTTCAATTGATAATGAAACCTACACCCTAGCAAAAAATAATGGCAACAACTCTTTGCATGGAGGTGAAAAGGGATTTGATAAAGTAATTTGGAAAGCGAAGCCAATTCAAAACGAAAATCGTGTTAGTTTGGAATTGACCTATCTTTCGAAAGATGGTGAAGAAGGTTTTCCGGGCAATCTCGATGTGAAAGTTTGTTATGAACTCACAAATGAAAACGCATTCGAGATTACCTACTCAGCAACAACGAATAAAACCACTGTTGTGAATTTGACACACCATAGCTACTTTAATCTTGCCGGAAGTAATGCGGGTTCCATCATATCCCACATTGTTTCCATCAATGCTGACAGATATACTCCGGTTAATGCGGATTTTATACCTACCGGGGAATTGGCATCTGTAAAAGGAACCCCATTTGATTTCAACCAACCTGAGGTTATCAACAATAGGATTGGTGAAAATCATGAGCAACTGGTTTTGGCAAATGGTTTTGATCACAACTGGATTCTAAATGCCGGTGAAGATGGAATTGTAAAAGCAGCAACTGTTCAC